>NZ_JWMB01000003.1:0-106316 GCF_000812445.1 Cupriavidus sp. SHE
CCCAAAACACCCGCCACTCGACCGGCGGGCAACTCGTGGACCGCTACCTCAAACGGCACCGCCTTTGGGTACGTGAGGGCATGGAGTTGGACGAGCCTGCAGTCATCCTGCAGATGGTTGGCGAGGGGCTCGGCTGCGCGATCATTCCTTGCGAGCTTGTGCCGCTGGCGCAGACCCCGAATGTCGAGCAGGTGCCGATGCCGGGTATGCCGATGTATCGGGAGATCGGCGTGCTGGTCCGGCAATCGGCGTTGAAGCGTGCCAGCGCGGCAGCGCTGATCGACGCGTTCGTGGCGGCCTGCCACGAACGCTAGTGTTGCCTTCCGGCGCGCTCAGGCGCCTTCAGGCGCCAGCCGCTTGCGGCGTGACGCCATCTGCCCGAGGGGCCGGGCGCCGTACCATCAATGCGAGCAGTCCGGCGACGATACATGCGGCACCGGCCACGTAGAGCGCCGGCGAGTAGGTCAGCCAGGCCGTGCGCGACAATCCCGCACCGAATGCCGCCGTTGCCGCGCCGATCTGATGCGCGGCGAAGATCCAGCCGAATACCATCGCAGCACGTTCTCTCCCGAATGTGGTGCCAGCCAGCTTGATCGTCGGCGGTACCGTAGCCACCCAGTCGAGTCCATAGAACATCGCGAACACCGACAGGCCGTACAGCGTGAACTCCGAGTGCGGCAGCCAGAACAGCGACAGCCCGCGCAGCACGTAGTACCAGAACAGCAGCTTGCGGTTGTCATAGCGGTCCGACAGCCAGCCCGAGAGGATTGTCCCGACGAAGTCGAACGCGCCCATCATGGCCAGTGCCGATGCGGCAGGTACCGGCGACATCCCGAAATCCGCGCATAGCGAGATGAAGTGCGTCTGGATCAGGCCGTTGGTCGACAGCCCGCAGATAAAGAAGGTGCCGGCCAGGATCCAGAACGTTTGTGTGCGCGCCGCGTCGCGCAACACCACGAACGGTCCGCGCCATGTCAGCGGCATGGCCGGTGCCGTGGTGGCGGGCGCCGTGCCGGGCAATTCCCCGAACGGCACCAGGCCGACGTCGGCGGGGCGATTGCGCATGAAGGCGAACACGAGGATCGCCAGTGTGCCGCAGGCAAACAGCACCGGCAGCACGGCAAAGCGCCAGCCCATGTGTTCGATCAGCCAGGCAGCCGCCGGCAGGAATGCTAGCTGGCCAGTTGCGGAGCTGGCGGTCAACATGCCGATCACCAGCCCGCGTCGCGCCGTGAACCAGCGGTTGGCGACGAGCGCGGCAAGCACCATCGCCGTCATGCCCGACCCGATACCGAGCATCAGCCCCCACGCGATGAACAACTGCCAAAGCTGCGTCGATACCGTGGCCAGCGCCATGGCCCCGGCGATCAACGCCAGCGCCACGCAGACTACGTTGCGGACGCCAAAGCGATCCATCAGTAGCGCCGAGAACGGCGCCATCAAACCAAACAGCGCAAACCGCACCGCTAGGATCGACGAGACCTGATCCGTGCTCCAGCCCATCTCGCTGGTCAGCGGCTTGAGAAAGGCGCCGGGCAGGCCGAGCGCGGCGGCGGTAGTGAGCATCACGCTGAACGTGATGGCTGCGACGATCCACGCATAGTGGATGCCACGCCGGTCGAGCCGGTTCGATAGGGCTTGTGCAAACATGGGTCTCCCCTGGGGGCAATGAGAATGGGTGCGGCCTGCGGTCAGGCGTCCGTGGGTTTGTGGCTGGCCAGCAGGCGGTCTCGGGCTGCGGCGAGGATGTCGTCGGAAAGGGCGTCGCCACGCGTTGCACGCGCGATGGTGATGGCGCCGACCAGTGTGGCGAGATCGACCAGTGCCGAGTCGCTGGCGGCATCGTCGCCATCCGGCGCGGTGGACTGCCAGATGTCGATCAGTGATTTGAGGCCGTGCAGATACGCATCGTGTACAGGCTTGTCGCTGGCCTCGCGTGCCACGTCGCCGGCGAGCGCCGAGGCAGCGCATCCCCGGCCTGCTGCATCCCGATGGGTTGTGCTCAGGTATTGCACGACCAGATTCCGGCGTGCCGCTTTCCGGTCACCTTGCGCCTGGTCGATGCGTTGCCGCCAGCGTGTGGCCGACTCCTCGAACGCCAAGGCGCAGGCCCGGGCGACCAGTGCGTCCCGTGAAGGGAAGTGGCCGTAGAACCCGCCATGGGTGAGCCCGGCATCGGCCATGACCTGCGCGACCGACACGCCATGTAGCCCATGTTCCCGGAACAGCCGGGCCGATGCCGCCTCAATGGCTGCCTTGTGCTGCTCCGCAACCGCTCGTGATGCTCGCGCCATATGACGATCTCCTTCGTTCCCGATCGTGAGTTCTTGCTTGACGCGAGTTTAGATGATGAACATACTTTATTCAATAGATGTCGAGCATCATCCAAATTGTGAGGCCGGCATCTACCTAACCTGATCAGTTACAGGAGTTCCACTCATGTACAAGCTCTTCGATATGTCCGGCCGCGTCGCGGTCGTCACGGGGTCCACCAAGGGGATGGGTCTGGAAATGGCGCGAGCGCTCGGCGCATCCGGGGCCCGGGTGGTGGTGTCTGGGCGCGACGCGGTGGTCAGCGAGAAAGTTGCCGCCGAACTGAAGTCGGAGGGCATCGACGCCACTGGCCTCGCCTGCGACATCGCCGATACCGCCAGCGTGCGGGCCTTTGCCGACCGGGTGCTGGAGACGTTCGGCCGCGTGGACGCATTAGTCCTGAATGCCGCGGGCAGTGGTGTGGCCGGTTCAATCCTGGAGCAGGGGCCTGAGGACTTCGACGCGGTGATGGCGGGCAACGTGCGTGGCAATCTCGTGCTCGTCAACGCACTGGCGCCGCAGATGATTTCCCGCAACGATGGCTCGATCATCTTCATGTCGAGCATCGCGGCACGTCGGGGATCCGCGCTGTTGCCGCTGTACAGCATCTCGAAGGGGGCCGTCGATCTGGCGATGCGCAGCCTCGCTCATACGCTCGGACCGCACAACATCAATGTGAACAGCATCAATCCGGGGCCGGTCCGCACCGATTTCTCGCGTGATGCGCTATGGGGCAACCCCGACCGCGAGAAGGCGTTGTCTGCTTCCATCCCGATGCGGCGCATTGCCGAGGCGCACGACGTGGCGGGGTTGGCCGTGCTGCTGGCATCGCCCGCGGGACGCTATATCTCCGGGCAGACGATCGGGCTCGACGGCGGCGCTACGGCCTGATCCAGGTAGCGGGCACTGTGTCCGCACTTGGCGCACTTGGCGCACCTGGCGTCAGGTTCGGGTCAGTGCCACGCCACCGGCGAGACGCTCCGACACGGCGCGGCGGACACCTTCGGGCGCGTCCTCCAGAATGCGTGGCCAATCGGCTTGAGCCTGACGCACGGTTTCCCTCGCGATCGACAGCAGACGCGAGCGCCTGAGCAGGCCGGCGGAGCGCACCATGGCGTCGAGGTCGTCGAACGTATAGGCGCGCAGGGTTTTGTCGATCGCGCGATTGATGCCGTAGTCCGTCACGGGAACGTCGTCGAAAAACGCCGTCACGCATACGGGGTCGTAGAGCGGCGAGAGGACAGGCGCCCGGCCGTCCGGATAGCGGACTGCCCAATTTTTCAGATGGGCGTCGGTGTTGCCCATCAACAGGAATGCAACGAAACGCTTGATGAACTCCTGGACGTCGGGTGCGGGGCGCGCCGACAGTCGATCGAGGACGCGAAGCATATTGCCGTAGTCGAGCGCGAGCGCGCGACCGTACTTGTTCCGCGGTGCGTACCCGAGAATCTGCGCGAACTCCTCCATGTGAACGCGATGCCCGCCAGGGGCGCGATCGAAGCGCTTGACGGCCAGAATGCGCTGGAAGGGCACCTGCTCGGGTAGCTCGGCTTCCTCGCGCGAGATGACTGTTGCCTCTGCGCAATCGAGCCCCAGGGCCCGGCATAGCTGGTAACCCGTGAATTCGTTCTCGACCAGATCGGGATGGCGTGTCGATGGCAGCTTGAGGATGAAGTCGCCAGCCTCGCCGTGGCGCTTGACCACGTAACGCCGCCCCTGCTGGATGGCCGAGAATTTCGTGACCACGCCGGGGATGGCCGCGGCGTCTTCCACCGGGTCTTCGACGAAGCCGGGTTCCAGCACATCGAGCCCTAGCGCGGTGTGCCAGTTGCGCACGATCTGGGGCACGCCTTCGGCGGGCGGAACGGGTTCGACTTCCACCGCGCCCGGCAAGTCGTGACCGGCCGCCGCCAGCAGTTCGAACTCGTCTTCCGTGCTGCAACCGCGCTCGCTGGCCAGGCGCTCGCGATTGTGGCCCTCCGGCAGGAGGTTCTGGAAGAACACCGGCCAGTGACCATCCGTGCGGACCACTCGGACGTCCCGTAGCGCCGTGAGGATCGCCCGCGTAGCCGCCTCTGTCTCACCGACGTATCCGAGCGACAACGTGGGGCGATTCTCATCCTCGATGTAATCACGGTCGAAAGAGATCCGGAGGATGTCGCCATACTGGGACAGGTAGCCGATGCCACGGCGCCCGGTAGCCGTATGGAGAAACAGGCGCAGATAGCGGATCGACGTGGTCATTTCGCGATCAAGGTGTCGACGACCGACGGTGGGGCATCGCCGCCCGGAGGTTGGGCGAGATACTTGCCTCCGGCGCGAACGAAATTCTCAAGATCCGGCCGTAGCACCGTTGGCACAAGCATCACGTCCATGCCCAGGGCGCGCGCCATTTCGATGACGGTGGACAGTCTGGGATCGATTTCGTGGCTTTCCGTGCGCTGGACGGTCATCCGCGACAGGCCTGCGCGTGACGCGAGTTCCTGTTGGCTGACGCCGGCGGCACGGCGGGCTGATTCTAGTTCGCTCTGTAAGGCTGTGCTCATTATGCTACTCATTTATGCATGAATGCATAGAAAGAGTAGCAAGTTGCCGCGTGTTCTTCAAGGCGAAATGATTAGCTTAATGATCATTTTGGTCAAAATGATCATTAATAGATCATACGCGCCCAAAATCTTGGGCAGGATCAGAGCTGACTTTGTGGGGTGACGGCCGCAGGCGGCTGCTTGTCGCGGGTCGCGCTGTACGAGAAGTACTTGGCCTTCGCGCCCTTGGCCCAGTAGGCCACGACGAGCGCCTTGCCATCGCGGGCGTAGAGCATTTCGATGCCGCCGTTTGCCGCCGCCCATTCCGCATAGCCATTTTCGGCATTGGCATCGGTCTTGCGTTTCGACTCATACCGCGCGTCGAGTTGCCGGACGACATCGTCCATTGCCGACCGGTCGAAGTTCAGGGTGACGAGCGCCACGGTGTCATGCTGGTCGCAGTTGACCGTCGCCTTGGTCAGGCCTGGCAGCTTGAATCGTTCCAGATTCCGGATTTCGATGGTGTCGCCGCCAGCCCAGGGCGAGGTGCCGGTCTTGGTGCGATTGGGGCCCGACGGCATACGCGCGCACGTCGTTTTTCCAAGTTCGACGCCGAGCGGCGCGGCAGTATTGAGGGTTTCAGCGTGGGCCACCGCGCTGGTTAGCAGGGCGGTGCAGAACAAGGCAAACGTCTTCATCGAGTAGCTGTGGCTTCCGAATTTGAATGATCAGCCACGATTTTACGGCTAGCTGCTGCGTGCGCTTGAGATATCAGTGTGGATGGCCGTGTCCGTGCTGCTTGGCATGAGCGTGCCCACTGGCGGCGCCAAGCAGGTCTGTGCTGCAGCTTGGCGACGCTTCGTCGTGTGTGTGCGGCTCCAGCGCGCCCGGCACGCGTCGGCTGGACAGGCCGTCGGCACGCAGCCAGGCCACCGTCGCCTCGGCCGCACGCTCGATCAGTTCGCCACAGCGAGTGTAGTCATAAGGCGAGATATCTAGCGGGCAAAGCGGTGGCACCACCGCGATCTGGGCCTGCTCCGACCAGCGTTCCAGGTCATACACGAGCTGCCGCGCCACTAACAGCGACAGGGCATTGAAGGCGTGCTCGACGGCCCCGCGTGGCGGCCTGCGTTCGGCGCAGGCAAAACCGGCTGGCAGCACGATGATGCGGGTCGCGCCCAGCCGGATGGCGGTGGATACAGGGGTATTGTTGGCGACGCCGCCATCTATCAGCTTGCGGCCACCGACTTCCACCGGTGGAAAGACACCGGGAATGGCGGCGCTGGCCAGCACTGCATCGACGATGTTGCCCGCGGAGAGCACAACTTCGGCACCTGTTTGCATGTCCGTGGCGACCACATAAAGCGGTACAGCGGACTCTTCGAGCCTGGCCGCGCCAAAGTTGCGATTGAGCAGGCGCCGCAAACCGAAGGATTCCACGAGGTGTCCCCGGTTGCCAGCGATCATCCCGAGCATGCTGCGCCACGACCATGGCAAGACTTCCGCCCTGGTGATGCTCCGCCACAGCGATTCCAGCCTGGCGGTACCTTCGGCATGGGGGTTGCACGCAAAGTAGGCCCCGTTGATCGCTCCCGCAGATGCGCCGATGACAAGGTCCGGTGCCACACCCCATTTCACCAGTTCCCGCAGCATGCCGACCTCGATGGCGCCCAGGCTGCCACCGCCGGCGAATACGAATGCAGTCTTTTCCATGGATATCGGTATGAAGGGCAGGGCGCCCGTCAATGTTGTCGCGTGATGGTCGTGAGGACAGCATAGGCCACTTCCGGCCAGCCCCAAAGGGAAGCGGTGGCACCGGCAATTATGCGACTAGTTCGGTCAGTTCCTGCCGGAAATCGGGCCTTAGTCGACGGACGCTCCTGGCCAGGTTGACTTGCATGGTCGTGTTTGCGACCTCGACGAGCGTTGGATCGAGGTCATAGCTACCCCGCTCGGCCAGCCATGCCAGCACGTCGGCCAGATGCCAGACGGACGCGGCGCCATCATGTACGGGCACCGGGAACGAGGCCGAATGCGAAATCATCAACTTACGCATGTTCTGGCGTGTCATGCCAACAGTCTCCGCCACGTCGGTGAGGCCGACGAAATCAGGCGTGGCTTCGATCAATTGCGCGGACGGTGCGATTCTCCGAACGTCGGCAAGGGCGCTCAGAATGGCATCGCGTGCGCAGGGCGCTTCGCGCGTGAACAGCAAGGCAAGGCGGCCCGGCAGGCCGATACCCGTGAGCGCATCATCGCATCCGTCTGCGCCCAGGCGTTCAACCAGCTCATCCAGATTGATATCCCATGGCGAGAGCTGGTATTTCAGCGTGAAGGTGTATTCCATGTTGTCTTCTCAATGCGTGACACCAGGGGGCGACTTGGCTTTGTGATGCTGATGAATCGCGCAGTGGTCAACCACGCGGCGCAGATGGCGCGCATGGTTTGCCGGGTTGCGCGGCGTGCTCCAGATGCAAACGATGCAGAATTCCCCGCAGCGGCAGTCCGCGCAGTTGTATGGGCAATAGAGCTTGCCCCATGCGTGGCTTCCACCTGGCTCGCATCGCCAGAATTCGCTTTCCGCATACCGGAGTGCGGCTTCCACTTCCTTCTTCGGATGTTGGTTTCGATCCATTCAGGGCTCCTACGATAGGCTGATAGTGATAGGTTGTCAATTGACAACCATACGTGCCATGTCAACTGGGCTGACGTGATCGAAAAGGCTACCAACCATCCGCAAAACAGTCTCGAATTGCGCCGAAATTGGCGCTATCTCGCGCGAAAATGTAAAAATTCAAATGTGCAATTAACGGCCAGGAAACGCTTCAGACAGCCTTTAAGTTGGCCAGCAGGTAAGGGGGCAGAGCAAGATGTGCAAACATTGCGGTCGTCTGAATGACTTCGTCGCCAAGCACATGCTGTCCAGCCAATTCGTCAGCCGCGTAACCCTGCTTCGGGACAAGGTTCCGGGCTTCGATCGCTATCCGTTCTCGTTGCCCGCCGTGCGCGAGCTGGAGGCGCTCGATTTGCACCCTCGCGTGACGTTCCTGGTCGGCGAAAACGGCTCCGGAAAGTCGACGCTGCTGGAAGGGATTGCGGTGGCGCTCGGCTTCAATGCCGAAGGCGGCAGTCGCAACTTCAGTTTCGCCACGCGCGCGTCGCATTCGGATCTTCACGAATACCTGCGCATCGCCAAAGGCGTCCGCCGGCCGAACACGGGCTATTTCCTGCGCGCGGAGAGCTTCTACAACGTTGCGACGGAGATTGAACGGCTTGATGCGGAACCCGGGCTAGGCGCGCCGGTGATCAACTCGTATGGTGGCCACTCATTGCACGAGCAGTCACATGGGGAGGCTTTCCTGACGCTGCTGACCCAGCGTTTCCAGGGGAAGGGGCTCTATATCCTCGACGAGCCCGAGGCTGCGCTATCGCCGGCAAGGCAGTTGGCGGTGATTTCGCGGCTGCACGACTTGGTGCGGGAAGGATCGCAGTTCGTGATCGCCACGCACTCGCCCATCCTGATGGCTTATCCCGACGCATGCATCTACCAGTGCTCGGCGCGCGGCATCGAGCCGATCGCCTATCAGGACACCGAGCACTACCAGATCACGCGTGACTTTCTGGTCGACCCGGAGCGGATGCTCCGGGTGTTGATGGAAGACTGAAGGAAGGGCCCCAGCTTACTTGGCCTAGGCTGCCAGCGCTTCGATGGCGGCCTTGCCAACGTGGCCCTGCGGCTGCATCGTGCCTTGTTCGCGGTAGTTGATGTGCCAGGCGAACGCTTCTTCGAGCAGATGAGGCGTCTGGCCACCACGGAGGCAGGCGCGGCGGAAGTAGTCGAGCAGTCCGTCGCGGTAGGCGGGGTCGGCGCAGTTGTTGATGACCTGCAGCGCTCGCTCGCGCGGTGCCAGTCCGCGCAGGTCGGCCAGCCCGTGTTCGGTGACGAGGATATCGACGTCGTGCTCGCTGTTGTCGACATGCGAGACCATCGGCACGATGCTGGAGATCTTGCCGTCCTTGGCCACCGATTTGGTGACGAACACCGACAGGTAAGCATTGCGCGCGAAATCGCCCGAGCCGCCGATACCGTTCATCATGTGCGTGCCGCCAACGTGCGTGGAGTTCACGTTGCCATAGATGTCGCACTCGAGCGCGGTGTTGATCGTAATCAGGCCCAGGCGGCGCAGCACTTCAGGGTGGTTGCTAATCTCTTGCGGGCGCAGGATCAGACGCGATTTGTAGCGCTCGATATCATCGAGCACGCGGCGATACACGGGTGCCGACAGCGTCATCGACGATGCCGAGGCAAAGCGCAGCTTGCCCGCGTCGATCAGCGCGATCGTGCTGTCCTGCAGCACTTCCGAGTACATGGTCAGATCATGGAACGGCGAGTCGGCCAGCCCGTGCAGTACGGCGTTGGCGATCGTGCCAATACCGGCCTGCAGCGGCTGCAGCGACGTCGAGAGCCGTCCGGCGCGCACTTCACGATCGAGCAGCGCATTCAGGTGTCCGGCGATCTGGCGCGTTTCGCCATCGGGCGGCAGTGCGTTGGACGGGCTGTCGTCGCGCTGGGTGATCACGATCGCGGCGATGCGCGACGGATCGACGGGGATGTACGGCAGGCCGATGCGTTGCTCGACAGCGATCAATGGAATCGGCTGGCGATACGGGCGTTGTACCGGGAACGCGATGTCATGCAGCCCCTCCAGCCCGGTCGGCATGTTCAGGTTCAGTTCGACGATCACCTCCTTCGCCATCATCGCGAAGCTGGCGGAGTTGCCGACCGACGTGGTGGGCACGATGCCACCCGTCTCGGTGATAGCCGTGGCTTCGATAACCGCGATATCGACGGGTGCGATCTGGCCGCTGCGCAATTGCTCGACGGTTTCACCCAGATGCTGGTCGATGAACATCACCTCGCCATCGTTGATCTTGCGGCGCAGCGTGGAGTCGGACTGGAAAGGCAGGCGGCGGGCAAGCACATTGCTCTCCGCCAGGATCTTGTCGGTGTCATTACCGAGAGATGCGCCCGTGATCAGCGTGATCTGCAGCGGATCGGTGGCAGCGCGGCGCGCCAGCGCCACCGGTACGGCTTTGCAGTCGCCTGCGCGGGTGAACCCGCTCATCCCTACCGTCATGCCATCCTGAATCAGTGCTGCAGCTTGATCGGCCGACATGATCCTGTTCTGCAGGTCTGCCAGGCGAATGCGATCGCGGTACATCTCGTCTCCTTGCTTGCTTGGGGGCTGTCTGGTTCTCCGCCAGCGGACCTTGTGAATCGCGGCGGACGTTGCGTGTCAACAGGCGCGCAGCACAGTGTAGCTACCGCTTAATATTCTCACCATGATTTAAATCACTGGTATCAAGTCGGTTTTTTCATGGAACGGCGAGTTCGACATTTCCGCCGCGGGGCAGGTGATCCGGCGGGTCTTTCCTGCCGCCGCTGCCTAAAATCTTCATGTGTACTTGGTGCGAGGCGCGAGGCATGACTACCATCAATCCTTGCGCGGCCGGAACATCCGGCCACCACACGATTGCAAGGGGGAAGCATGGAGATGACGCGGGCGACATCGGAGACCGATGCCAATCCTGATACCTCGGGTGGCGACGGTGGTCACGAGCCGGTTTCCGGGCTGGAGGCGCCGTACTCGCTACTGGAATCCCGCAGCCACCAGATGTTTCCAACGCTGACGGCGGCCGAAATCGAGCGCATTCACCGTTTCGGCGAAGTCAGATCGTGGCGCGCTGGCGAGATGCTCTTCTCGACGGGCGACGTGGGGCGCGGGATGTACGTCGTCCTGTCCGGCCGCGCGCGCATCATCCAGCGGGACGGGCTGGGTAACCGCAGCACCATTACCGAGGAAGGGCCCGGCCAGTTTCTGGCGGAGGTCGGGCAACTGACCGGCAAGCCGGCGCTGGTCGACGCCTTGGCCATCGAGGACACCGTCGCGCTGGTGATTGTCCCCGAGCGCCTGCGCGCGCTGCTGGTGGCAGAGGCCGATCTGGGCGAGCGCATCATGCGGGCGCTGATCCTGCGCCGGGTTGGCCTGATCGAGCGCGGCAGTGGCCCGGTGCTTGTGGGACGTGGCACGCAGCCCTTGTTGCTGGCGCTGCAGGCGTTCCTGCGTCGTAACGGCCACCCGCACAAGGTGATCGATATCGAGACGGATCACGACTCCACCTGTCTGCTCGATCTCAGCAATGCCCCGCAAAGCGATTTCCCGATGGTGATCTGCCCGGATGGCAGCATCCTGCGCGCGCCGGATGAGGGTCAGCTTGCCAGTTGCCTTGGCCTGGTTCCCGAGTTCGATCCCGATCACGTCTATGACGTGATCGTCGTCGGCGCAGGCCCGGCGGGGCTGGCTACGGCCGTCTATGCGGCGTCCGAAGGGTTGTCCGTGGCCGTGATCGATTGCCGCTCGCCGGGCGGGCAAGCTGGCGCGAGCGCCCGGATCGAGAACTACCTGGGTTTTCCCACCGGCATTTCCGGGCAGGCGCTGGCGGGGCGGGCCTTCGTCCAGGCGCTCAAGTTCGGTGCGCATTTGGCAATTCCACTGGAAGCAAAGGCGTTGCATTGTGGTGAGAATCCGATCCGGATCGAACTGTCGGACGGTCGTCAGATTCCCACGCGTACCGTTGTGATCGCCACCGGCGCGCAGTACCGTCGCGCGGAGATCGACTCGCTCGATCGCTATGAAGGCCGTGGCGTCTACTACTGGGCTTCGCCGGTAGAAGCTAAGCTGTGCAAGGACGAACATGCGATGCTCGTCGGCGGCGGTAACTCGGCCGGCCAGGCAGCGGTGTTCCTGGCGTCCCACGCCAGGGAGGTGCACATCCTCGTGCGCGGCGAAGGGCTCGAGGCAACGATGTCGCGCTACCTGATCGACCGCATCCGCAGCCTCCCCAACGTCACGTTGCACACGCACGCCCAGATCACCGCGCTGGAGGGCGAGGAGTGGCTGTCGATCGTGCGCTATCGGGAGCAAACGCAGGGTGCCGACTGCATTTCTGTGCCGATGCGCCACGTATTCCTGTTCATCGGCGCGGCGCCCAACACCGAATGGTTGCGCGCCTGCAATGTGGAGACCGATGCCAAGGGTTTCGTGCTGACCGGATACGAGGCCCATCGCTCCTGCACCGAACGCGCCGACTTCACGCTTGAGACGAGCGTGCCGGGCGTGTTCGCGATCGGAGACGTGCGATCCGGCTCGACCAAGCGCGTGGCTGCCGCCGTGGGTGAGGGCGCGGCGGTCGTTGCGCAGATCCACCGGTATCTGGCGGACCTGCAACCCGTCGCCTTGGCTGTTCGCATGTGATCGGCTGACTCGCCGTACCCCGGAGTCGGGGCATTCCTGCTTGACATACAGATCTGTCTACATACACTGTGTAGACAGATCTGTATCACCCCCATCTGATCACACGCAGGAAGGAGTCCCTCGATGTCGAACGTCCCCGAAGTCCGGCCGCCGCTGCCGCCGTTTACCCGTGAAAGCGCCATCGCCAAGGTGCGTGCAGCCGAGGACGGCTGGAATACGCGCGATCCGGCCCGTGTGGCCTTGGCCTATACGATCGACAGCGCCTGGCGCAATCGTGCCGAGTTCGTGCATGGCCGCGAGCAGATTCAGGCCTTTCTTGCCCGCAAGTGGCAGAAGGAACTGGACTACCGGCTGATCAAGGAGCTTTGGGCGTACGAGGGCAATCGCATCGCGGTGCGGTTTGCCTACGAGTGGCACGATGATTCGGGCAACTGGTTCCGCTCGTATGGCAACGAGAATTGGGAATTCGACGAGAACGGCCTGATGCGGCAGCGTCATGCATCCATCAATGACGCACCGATTCGCGAGAGCGATCGCAAGTACCACTGGCCGCTCGGTCGCCGGCCCGATGACCATCCGGGCCTGAGCGACCTGGGCTTCTGAGCGCAGTCCTTTAGCGCCCGAGTACCCAGCCAGCCAGTTCGCGCAGGTCGGCGTCGCTGACATCCGCGAACGGCGGCATCGGCACGCTTCCCCATTTGCCGCTGCCTCCGGCGCGGATGCTACGCATCACGGTGCTGACGGCATCGGCCTGGCCGGCGTATTTCGCGGCAACATCGTGGAATGCGGGGCCCACTACCTTCTTGTCCACGGCGTGGCAGGCGAGGCAGTTGTTGGTCGCGAGGAGGCTGCTGGCGTCGTGTGCCTTGGCTGGCGCTGGCTTTGCCGATGCGGCGGGAGCAGGCGATACGGCCGCGGCGGCAGTCGTCTGGCGTTCCGCACCATAGGTCCGGACCAGATAGTCGGCCATCACCGGGATGTCTTCGTCGCGCAGTGGCGCGCCGAAGGCAGTCTTCATCTTCTTGACGGTGGCATCCCAGTAAGCGCGGCCCAGCGACTGCGGCTGCGTCGACACGTACTGCGCCGAATGGCAGGTCATGCAGTTCTGCTGCACCAGCCGATAGCCGGGCAGTTCGCTGGGTTGATAGCTTGCGGTTTCGGGTGGAAGCTGGATTTCCAGCGCGTGCGCGGCGGGCAGGGCGGAGAGCATCAGCGCCAGGCTGATGGCAAGGCGTCTCGCCGGGAAGCGGCTGCAAGGGGTCCAAGGGGTCTTTTGCATGGCGGGCTCCTCAGACTGCCTTGACGCGCGTGGTTTCCACCACGTTGCGCATGTAGCCGGGCGGATTCCACAACGCCGTCATCGGCTGGCTCTGGCCGATACGATTGACCGCGCGCACCCGGAGATCATAGGCACCCTTGCGTGGCGGGCGGAATGCGGCGCGCCATTCGCGAAACGAGTACTTGCCGAGATCCTGGCCGAGCGTGGCTTCCGTCCAGCTTCGGCCGCCGTCGGCCGAGAATGCGACTTCGGCGATACCGTAGCCGCCGTCGAACGCAATGCCTCTTACCACGGTCTCACGTCCGGACGGGACCGTCGCGCCTTCGGTCAGGCTGGTGATGAACGAGCGCACGTTGAAGCGCCCGATCGGGCGCGTGCGTGCCGGTGCCGAGCCGGGTTCGACATTGGCCCCGGCGTTGTCGGGAATGCGATAGGCGCTCTGCACCCAGAAGCCGTCGAACTGTTTGTCGAGAACGGTGATATCGGAAAGGTGTTTCACCCAGTACGTACCGTAGTGGCCTGGTACCACCAGCCGTAGCGGGTAGCCATTGAGCATCGGCAAGTCTTCGCCATTCATGGACCACGCCAGCATGACCTCGCCATCGAGCGCGTGGTCGATATCGAGCGATTTGACGAAGTCGGGGCTGTTGTCGAGTGGTGGCCGGTCGAGCCCGTTGAAACTGACCTGGACAGCGCCGGGTTGCACGCCGGCTCGTTCGAGCACGGCCTTCAGCGGCACGCCGGTCCAGCGCGCGTTGCCCATGGCGCCGTTGGCGAGCTGGCCGCCATTGACGCGCGGAGCAAGAAAGCCACGGCTGTTGCCCGAGCACTGGTTGACGGCGACGACTTCCACCGGCTGCGCGATGGCCTTGATGTCGGCCAGTGATAGCTCGAGCGGCGTTTTCACCTTGCCGCCAATGCGGAGCCGATAGGTCTGTGGGTCGACCGAGGTCGGAATGCCGCTCCAGTGATAACGCACGAAAAACGCGTCGTTAGGCGTCAGAATCCCCTCGTTGAACACGCTAAACGGGGTTTCCAGCTGCGGAGGCCGGCTGGTCAGCAGGATCAGCGGCCGCTTCTGCGGAAACGCCACAAGCTCGCGCGCGCCGTTGTCGAAGGGGAGCTGGACCTGCTTGTCGCCGCTGGCGGCGAGGGCGTTCAGGGCGGTGGTGCCGACGACCGCATTGGCCGTCAGCGCGCCAGCCTGCTTGAGAAACCGGCGTCGCCGGACTCGATTCTCCATGGCTTGTCTCCGTCGTTCTTATCTTGGGCCGTGGCCGCGGGGGCGCACACACGGGGGTGAGGACGGGGATAAAGCCTATTCAGTGCCGCAAGCCATGTAAAACAGATTAAATCGATAACAACAAGAGGAATTCCCGCTAAACGACCCGCTACGACTCCGCTAAGCGGACCCTTTGCGGACCCGTTAGCGGATCCGTTAGCGGATCCGTTTAACGGGCCGCACCGCTTCGATGTATCCCGGCACGGCCAGCCGAGCGGCCTTACTGCATCGATTTCAGATTGCCAACGCGCACGAGCATCTCCGTGAACATCTGCATGTCCAGGTTCAGGTCGGGCACTTCCTTGTACTCCTTCGCGTTGTGCGCGGTGTACTTCTTGCCCGGCATCGCTGGCCCGAAGTTGATCGCGTTCGGCATCAGCTTGGCCGTGGTGCTGCCGGCGGTCGGCACGGGCTTGGCTTCGAGCCCGGTGGTATCACCGTAGATGTTCAGCAATGTGGCCAGCCAGGCGCCCTTGGGATCCCGGGCCATCCAGTCGCCCTGTTCGTGCTGGATTTCCAGCGCGGTGTGCGTGGTTGCTGCCCAGCCCTGGATGCGCTCGGCGATCTTCCCGCGCAAGGCATCGGGCGTTGAACCGCGCGGCATCCGCACGTTGGCGGTGACTTCGAGCTTGCCGCCGCGCTCGCGGATCAGCGTCGGCGAGATCGTCAACGGACCCATGAAGTCATCGCGATAGGCCACGCCGAGCTTTTCCCCGAGATAGTCGGTGCCATAGAGGTCGGTCAGGTAGCGGATCGCATGGACGTACTGGTTGTCGGCAAAGGCGACGCCCGACGACTGCAGGAACATCGCGAGACGCGGCACGGGGTTCACGCCTTCCTCGGGGCGGGAGCCATGGGCGGACGTGCCAGTCACCTTCACGACGACTACGTCGCCGTCACGCGCGATGTCGATCGAGAACTTGCCCTGGGCCTCATGCTGGGCGATGAAACCAGCGCGCGCCTTTTCCAGGCCGGCGGCCACGGCTGCCAGGTCACCGCCGCTGATGCGTGCCGTCGCCGTCTGAGGAATCGCGTTGGCCGAGGCCGCGCCGCTCATGGCCACGATGGCCGCCTGCTTGCCGCCCACCGCCTGATCCGCGAAGCGCGCGGTCAGCGCGCCCGAGCCTTTCTCGGCGACCACGGCGGGGTACTTGCTGTCGAGCACGATGTTGTACTCGGGCAGGGCGGTTTTCTCGCGGTAGTACTTCATGCCGTCGCCACCGGTTTCCTCGGTGGTCTCGATCATCAACCGGATCGAACGCGCCAGTGGCACGCCGCTTTCCCGCACGGTTTTCATCGCATAGAGGGCGGCGGCAATCGAGCCCTTGTCGTCGATCGTGCCACGTCCGTAGAGGTAGTCGCCCACGCGCGTGACCTTGAACGGGTCGAGCTTCGTGCCATCGTCGAGTACCCACTCGTCGGCCACCACGGGCACCACGTCGGCATGGGTAAGGATGCCGAAGGTGTCCTTGCCGGTGCCAGGCAGCGTGACTTCGAACACGCGGTTGTCGATGTTGCGATAGTGCAGACCAAAGTCCTTGGCCATCCGCTCCACGAGCTTGCCGAACTCGATGATCGCGGGGTTCTCGTGCTGCGGCACCTTGTCGTCGCGCACCGTGCGCAGCGCCACCATCTCGCTGATGCTGTCGAGCACGGCCTGCCCGTTGCGCACGCGGTTGTAGACGCCGAGCAGGCGTCCGATGTTGACGAGGTCGTCGCCCGTGAGCGGGCGCTTTGCCCGATAGGCTCGCACGGAAGGCGCAAGTTTCGGGCCGGCCTTGACCGCGGCGTCGAGGAAGGCATTGAAACTGGCTGGAGGCGTTGTCGTGGCACCGGCCACGAGTTGGTCGAGCTCCGGCTTGGCGATGGTCGCCGCGTTCGCCATGGGTGTCAGCGGGCAGGCGAGCAGGGCGGCGGCCAGCAGGGTTGCCGCTGGCAGTCGTGCAGTCAGACGATTCATCGGGTTTGTCCCTTCGGTTGTCCGGGTTGTCATTGTTGGGTGGCCGAATGATAGCGGCGCCCGATGCGGCAAGAAAGCAGGGAGATCACTCGTCGATAGAGAAAATCAATCGTTTCCCTGCGATTGATAATAGCAATTATCAATCGGTTTGGTTGAAACGATGAATTGTACAAATCACATTGGGATCTTCAGAATCCACTCCATCGCTGCAACACGCGGCGCCAACCTGACCCAGAGGAGTGATCCAGATGCTGCAATCCCGTGAAGGCCAACGCGTTCCCAACGTCACGTTCCGTGTGCGTGCAAACAATGAGTGGAAGGACGTGACCACGGCCGAACTGTTCGACGGCAAGACCGTAGTGTTGTTCTCGCTGCCGGGCGCCTTCACCCCGACGTGCTCGTCCACGCACCTGCCGCGCTACAACGAACTGGCGCCAGTGTTCGCCAAGCAAGGCGTTGACGCGATCCTGTGCGTGTCGGTCAACGACACCTTTGTCATGAACGAGTGGGCCAAGGACCAGGAGTCCGAGAACATCGTCATGATCCCCGACGGCAACGGCGAATTCACCGACGGCATGGGCATGCTCGTCGACAAGGCCGACCTCGGTTTTGGCAAGCGTAGCTGGCGCTATTCGATGCTGGTCAAGGATGGTGTCGTGGACAAGATGTTCATCGAGCCGGAAGAGCCGGGCGACCCGTTCAAGGTGTCGGATGCCGACACGATGCTGAACTACATCGCGCCGACCGCCAAGCAGCCGGACCAGGTGGTGGTGTTCTCGAAGGTTGGCTGCTCGCACTGCGCCAAGGCCAAGCAACTGCTGTCGGACAACGGCTTGGAGTACATCGACGTGCCGCTCGAGAACAAGATTCGCGGCAAGGTGCTGGGCGCCGTGTCGGGCGAAATGACCGCGCCGCAGGTGTTCATCAACGGCAAGCTGGTCGGTGGCGCCGAAGCGCTCGAACAGTACCTGGCTCGCTGATCTCCCTCGCCCGGGCCCGGTTCCCCCGACCGGTGTCCTGGGCACTGTCTCCCCCCTTGCTAGTCGTCGCATCCGATGGCGCCGCGTATGTGGCGGCGCCATCCCGTACGCCGATTGACGATCGATACAGGAAACGCACATGAACACGAACCAGAATGCCCAGACCGCTCAAACTGTCCAGACCGTCCAGACTGACGTGGCCATCATCGGCGCGGGCACTGCCGGCCTGGCCGCCTACCGCGCGGCCATTGCCGCCGGCAAGCGCGCCGTGATCATCGAGGGCGGCGCCTATGGCACGACCTGCGCCCGCGTGGGCTGCATGCCGTCGAAGCTGCTGATTGCCGCGGCGGAAGCCGCGCACGAAGCGCGTCACACTGCTGCATTTGGCGTGCACGTGGATGGCCCGGTCCGCATCGACGGCCGGGAAGTCATGCAACGCGTGCGGAGCGAACGCGACCGCTTTGTCGGCTTCGTGGTGCGCGGCGTGGAGGGCATTCCCCAGGACGACCGCCTGATCGGGCAGGCGCGGTTCATCGACAACACGATCCTCCAGGTTGACGACCACACTGTCGTGCGCGCTAGCCGCGTGGTGATCGCCACGGGCTCGCGCCCCGCCGTACCGCCGTCCTTTGGCGTGTTCGGCGATCGCCTGATCGTCAATGACGATGTGTTCTCGTGGGAAGACCTGCCCCAAAGCGTGGCCGTGTTCGGCCCGGGCGTGATTGGTCTGGAACTGGGGCAGGCACTGTCGCGGCTTGGCGTGCGGGTGCGCGTGTTTGGTGTCGGCGGCGGCGTCGGTCCGTTGTCGGACCCCGAAATTCGTGCTTACGCTGCCAAGTCCTTCAACCAGGAATTCTCGCTGTTGCCGGATGCGCGCGTGCTTGAGATGCGCCGCGAGGGCGACGACGCCGTTATCACGTTCGAAGACGCCGACGGCCAGACCGTGACAGAGCGCTTTGCCTACGTGCTGGCCGCCACGGGTCGCCAGCCCAATGTCGACAATCTTGGGCTGGGCAACACCGCGCTGGAACTCGATGGGCGGGGCGTGCCGACATTCGACCCGGTGACGCTCCAGTGCGGTGAATCGCCGATCTTCATCGCTGGCGATGCCAATAACGTCCTGCCGCTGCTGCATGAGGCGGCCGACGAAGGCAAGATTGCCGGCGAAAACGCTGCGCTCTGGCCGAAGGTCGGGCCGCTGACGCGCCGCGCGCCGATTGCGGTGGTGTTCTCCGATCCGCAGATCGCGATGGTCGGCAAGCGTTTTGCCGATCTGACGCCGGGCAGCTTCGTGACTGGCGAGGTCAGCTTCGAGGATCAGGGCCGCAGCCGTGTGATGCTCAAGAACCGGGGGCTGATGCACGTCTACGCGGATCGCGCCACGGGCCGCTTCCTTGGCGCCGAATGGATTGGCCCGCGCGCCGAGAACATCGCGCATCTGCTGGCGTGGTCGTACCAGCAGGGGCTGACGATCGCCGCGATGCTGGCCATGCCTTTCTACCATCCCGTGGTGGAAGAGGGCTTGCGCACGGCGCTGCGTGATGCGCAAGCCAAGCTGGCGCAATTGCAGGAAGCCGCCTGATCGGACGGCAGCGTGAGCCTGGCTTGATTGGGAGGGCCGGAAGCGATGTCTCGCTTCCGGCCCTTGTTCATTCGGCGGGATGTATATAGAGAGATCGAGACAGATCAAGACAGATCTGTCTCCTATAATGGCGCCTATCCACGCCAACGTCTTTCCCTGTCACCCGTCATGCCCACCCCATCCGCGCGCGACCGCATCCTCGATACCGCAGCACGCCTGTTCTACCGCGATGGCTATCGCGGTACCGGGATCGACCGGATCATCGCCGAGTCGGGCGTGGCCAAGATGTCGCTCTACCGGCATTTCCCTTCCAAGAACGACCTGATCGTCGCGTATCTCGAGCGCCGGCATGACTACTGGATGGGCTGGTTCCGCGATGCAGTGACCCGGCGACTGGTCGCACGCGGCAACCTCGATGTCATGGCCGATGCGTTGGGCGAGTGGTTCGCCACCGAGGATTTTCGTGGCTGCTCCTTTATCAACATGATTGCGGAGGCAGGCGGCGGTGCCGGTGACGACCCACGGCTGCTGGCGCAGGCAGTGGCGCACAAGGCGTCGCTGGAGGACTTCGTCACCGGGATCGCACGCGATCTGGGGCTGTCCAGTCCGCGCGAAGTGGCGGAAGAGGCCATGCTCTGCATCGAGGGCATGATCGTCCGCTACCAGACCACGCATGCCGGCGGCGTGGTCGATGCCGGGAGGCGGACGCTTGCCAGGCTGCATACGGCACATTCGGCACATTCGGCAGCGTAATCTACTGAAACACAGTGCGTACACGTTAACCCTGATGCCACGGTAAAATTCGTGTCATAAGACATGGGCCGGAAGCAATTTCGGCCCGTTTGCATTGGGAAGCACGCCTGTGAACGCAGTGAACAACAACCAGCGGCGCACCGAGGTCGACCTGATTCGCGGCATCGCGCTGCTCTTCATCGTGGTCGACCATGTCAACGGCAGCGTGCTGGCCGACTACACGATCCGCAACTTCACGCTCTTCGACGCCGCCGAGGTCTTCGTTTTCCTGGCCGGCTATTCGGCGGGCGCCGCCTATCTCGCGATGGAGGCCCGCCAGGGCGCGAGCGCCGCGAGCAAACGCCTGCACCGCCGTAGCTGGGAGATCTACAAGGCCTTCGTGCTGACCGGGGTGCTGATGCTGCTGTTCGGGTTCCTGCTGGCGATGTGCAAGGTGCCCGCGCCCGCCGTGCGCGCCACCGAGGCACCGGCGTTCATGGCCCAACCGATCGAGACGCTGTTCCAGGTGATCGGCCTGGCGCGGCAGCCATTCGTCTCGGATGTACTGCCGATGTACGCGGTGTTTATTGGACTGGCGCCGCTGGCGATCGGCTGGGCGAGAAAATATCCGTTGGCCTTTGTCTGCGGCAGCGTGGCGCTCTGGATCATGGCGCCGGCGCTGCTGCCGCTGTTGCCGAGCAGCGAGCCGCGCGGCTGGAGCTTCAACCCGTTCGCATGGCAACTGATGTTCGGCATGGGCCTGCTGGCACGCCTGCGGCCGGACTTCGTGCTGCCGCAACAGAACATCGCGCGCTGGGCCTGCACCATCGGAGCGGTGGTCGTCACGATGGCCTGCATGGCGCTGGCGTATCTGTGGATGCGTCCGCACGTGTATGAGGCCTGGCTGCCGGCGTGGTTGCCATCAATGGTCTTTCCGCTGCCGAAGCAGAGCCTGGCGTTCCTGCGCGTGCTCAGCTTCCTGGGGCTGGCATGGCTGGTCTATCTGGCGGCGCGCGCGGGATGGGTCGAGCGCGTGGCCCGCTTTATGGGGCCGGTGGTGCAGATCGGCCGGCATAGCCTGTTCTGCTTCGTGCTGGGCGCCGTGGTGTCGGTGACGATCGAAGGCTTCACCTATGGCATCGCCGGCGGCCGGCCCACGCGCCCGGTGGCGCTGGGCGGCGATCTGGTGGCGGTGGCAATCCTGCTGGTGGTCGGCGGCTGGTATGGCCGAAGGAAGGAAGCGAAGAAGGTGGCCGCGAAGTCGGCGATCGTCACTGCATAGCCATCGCGCGCGTGATCGCGTTTGATCGTCTGTGATCGCGTGTGATCGCGCGTCATGCGCGCCCCCTCCCATGCAAATCGGAGAGGGGCGTGATCAAGTGGCAAGTCAGCGCGTCAGCCAAGGTCTCCGCCACCTACTGGCACCACAGTCCCCGTCATATACGACGCCTCGTCCGAGGCCAGGAACAGGATCACACCTACTTGTTCCTCGATCGTCCCGTACCGGTGCATCAGGCTCGACGACACGGTCTGATCGACGATTGCCTGATACCACTTCGATTCCTGTTCCGACTGTTCCGACTGTTGCTGCGTGTTGCGCGGGATCTTGCGCGGCGGCGCCTCGGTGCCGCCCGTAGCCACCGCGTTAATGCGAATGCCATCCGCCGCGTGCTCGAACGCCAGGCTCGCGGTCAGCGCATTCACGCCTCCTTTGGCCGCCGCGTAGGGCACGCGATGGATGCCACGCGTCGCAATCGACGACACGTTGACGATGACGCCGGCGCGGCGCTCGACCATGCCCGGCAACACCGCGCGGCAACCCCAGAGCGTGGGAAACAGCGACCGGCGGATCTCGGCCTCGATCTCGGCTTCAGCGTAGTGCTCATAGGGTTTGGCCCAGATCGTGCCGCCCACGTTGTTGATCAGGATGTCGACATGGCCGAAGGCAGCAGTGGCCGTGGCCACCATCGCCTGCGCTCCCGCATACGTCTCCAGATCCGCATTGACGGACAGTGCCGTGCCGCCCGCAGCCAGAATCTCGGCGGCGACTTCCTCGACCAGCGTGGCGCGGTCCACCAGCACCACACTTGCACCCTCGGCCGCCGCGGACATTGCCACGCCGCGACCGATACCCTGCGCCGCGCCCGTGACGATCATCGTCCGGCCGGCGAAACGTTGCGTCGTGCGCATCATGCCTCCGCGCTGGCCGAAAACTTCTCGTAGTAGAAATTGGCCGGCGTGATGCCGGCATCCCGCAGCCAGTCACGCACGGCTTCCACCATGGCGACGGGGCCGCACAGGTAGATGTCGACGTCCCCGTCGTTGATCCATGCGGGGTCGACATGCGTGGTCACATAGCCCTTGCGCTCGTGCGTGCTCGCGGCGTCGGCAATGCAGGTGCGGTAGGTGAATCCGTCGATGCTGGCCGCGGCAGCCTCAAGCCGCTCGGTGGCCACCAAGTCGATGTCATGGGTCACGCCGTAGACCATGCGCACCGGGTGCGCGCTGCCGCTGGCGGCCAGTACGTCGAGCATGGACAGGAACGGCGCGATGCCGGTGCCGCCGGCCAGGAACAAAACGGGCCGCGTGACGGCGCGCAGGTAGAAGCTGCCGAACGGGCCGGAGAATGCCATGCGCTGTCCGGTCTGCGCCTCGCCGGCCAGAAAGCCGCTCATGCGGCCCTGTGGCACATTGCGCACGACGAAGGCCGCCTGAGACGCTCCCGGCGGCGAACTGAACGAGTACGCGCGCGTTAGTCCGCTGCCCGGGATTTCCACGTTGACGTACTGCCCGGGCAGGAAGCTGAGCGCGGCCGGGTCATCGAGGTCGATCGAGAAGCCGATGGTCGAATCGGACAGCGGCGCCACGGCGGCGATCGCGCCCTCGAATCGAGTCACGCCAGTCTTGCAGGCCGCGGACGAAGCCGGCACGCGGATCACGCAATCCGAGCGCGGCCGTGTCTGGCAGGCCAGCACGTATCCCTTGGCCGCCTCCTCGGCGGTCAGCGCGTCCTCGATATAGCTCGATTCGGGCAGATCGTAGTGGCCGGATTCGCACAGGCCGCGACAGGTGCCGCACGCGCCGTCGCGGCAATCGAGCGGAATGTTGATCTGCTGGCGATAGGCGGCGTCCGAGAGCGTCTCCTTGTCGCCGCACGTGATGAAGCGCGTCACGCCGTCTTCGAACTGCAGGGCGATCGTATGTTCCATGGCCTTGTCCCTCCGTGGTGCTGCCTGATGCGGCGAGCGGATCAGATGTGATAGATGTCGATGACCTGGTGGATGTAGTCGTTCTTGAGTACGACGTACTTGTCCAGGATGCGCGGCGTGCCTTGCGAGAAATCGATCACGTAGCGCGACATGCCGAAGTAGCTGAAATTGGTCTGGTAGCGATGCGCGAGCGTGTGCCAGTTGAAGCGCACCGTGGCCAGTTGTCCGTCGGTCGACTCGATTTCGATATTGCTCAGGTTGTGGCTCGTGCGCGTGTCGGGGATCGTCGCGCTCGACCGCTCGGTCTTGATGCGGAAGATGCGGTCTTCCAGCCCCTGCCGGTTCGGATAGAAGATCAGCGAAATCTCTCGTTCCGGATCGGTGACGAGCTTGCCGTCGTCATCCCAGCAAGGCATCCAGAATCGCGCCTCGGGGTGATAGCAGGTCAGCCATTCATCCCATTGCTCGTCGTCGAGCAGGCGGCACTCGCGGTAGAGAAAGGCCGAGACATCGCTCATGGGGATGGCGGCGCTCATGCTGCATCTCCCTGTGCCACGGCCCGCTTCATCGTCTCCAGCCAGTAGCGATGCTGTACGGTATAGAGCCCTTCGTCCTCGGTACGCAGCCCGCTCATTACAGGATTCAGACCAATGCGCTTTGCTGCGTCGTCGGGACCGTCGATCCAGTGCGTGGCACCCCGGCACATGTCGTTCCAGGCCAGTGCCTGGCCCGCGTAGCCCTGCTGGCAGGCGCGAAACTCCTCGAGGTCGTCGGGCGTGGCCATGCCGCTGACGTTGAAGAAGTCCTCGTACTGGCGGATGCGGCGTGCGCGGGCCTCGTCCGATTCGCCCTTGGGGGCGATGCAGTAGATCGTGACTTCGGTGCGGTCCACCGACAGCGGGCGCAGCAGGCGGATCTGCGAGCCGAACTGGTCCATCAGGTAGACATTGGGGTACAGGCACAGGTTGCGCGAGTTCTGGATCATCCAGTCGGCGCGCTCCTCGCCACAGCGTTGCGCGAACTCGTCGCGGCGGGCGAAGTTCGGACGATCTTCCGGGTTGGCCCAGCGTGACCACAGCAGCATATGGCCATGATCGAACGCGTAGAAGCCGCCGCCTTGCTGACCCCACTTGCCCGCATCCATCGCGCGGATCTTGTCCTCGCGTTCATTCTGCTGCTTGCGGTGGCTTGTGGTGGCGGCGTAGTTCCAGTGCACGGCGGACACATGGTAGCCATCGGCGCCATTCTCGGCCTGCAGCTTCCAGTTGCCGGCGAACGTGTATGTCGACGAGCCACGCAGCACCTCCAGGCCATCGGGCGACTGGTCGACGATCATGTCGATGATGCGCGCGGCATCGCCCAGAAACTGCTCAATCGGCGGCACATCGGCGTTGAGGCTGCCGAACAGGAAGCCGCGATAGTTGGAAAAGCGCGCCAGCTTCTTCAGGTCGTGGGAGCCCTCCTTGTTGAAGCATTCCGGATAGCCGGCCTGTTCGGGGTCCTTGACCTTGAGTAGCTTGCCGCTGTTGTTGAATGTCCAGCCGTGGAACGGGCAGGTGTATGTGGCCTTGTTGCCGCGCTTGTGCCGGCACAACATGGCGCCACGATGGCTGCACGCGTTGATGAACGCGTTCAGTTCGCCCTGGCGATTGCGCGCGATCACGATCGGCTGGCGGCCGATATGCGTCGTGTAGTAATCGTTGTTGTTCGGGATCTGGCTTTCGTGCGCCAGGTAGATCCAGTTGCCCTCGAAGATGTGCTGCATCTCGAGTTCGAACAGCGCCTCGTCCGTGAACGCGCTGCGGTGCAGCCGATAGTCGCCGGTGGTCTTGTCTTCGACCAGGAACTGGTCAAGGTTCGCCAGGCGGTTGGGCTGATGCTGGGGACGAGCGGGGCCCGTCCCGGTATCCAGATGGATCGGGATCATGGTGGTCTCCTGCCAGAGCGGCGGGGAAGGGGTCGGGACGCGCGGTGGTGGCGCGTCCCGGTGAATCAGATCGCTTTGGGCGATCTCACGCAGTCTTGGGCGATGGCCCTTGGCGCTGGCCTCAGGCGGCAGCGCGCATGCGGTCCACTTCGGCGGCCGGGGCGTCGCTGGCCTCGCGCAGCAGGCGGAAGTCGAAGTCGATCGAGGCGAACGGCTTGCTCACGCCATGCTTGTCGAGCCGCGCGGCGTCCCCGACGCGCTCGACCGCCGGCACCAGACCATCGCGGCTGGCAAAGGCGAAGTCATCCCACAGGTACTCGTCGCCGTCGATGTTGATCTGCGTGGTCAGCTTGCGATGGCCGGCGGCGGATACGAAGAAGTGAATATGTGCGGGGCGGCGGCCGTGGCGGGCCAGCAGGTTCAGCAGGCGCTGCGTCGTGCCCTCGGGCGGGCAGCCATAGCCCATCGGCACGATGCTGCGGAACTGGTAGCGGCCGTTGGCATCGGTGACGATCGTGCGGCGCAGGTTGAAGTGGGATTGGCTCTTGTCGAAGAACGAGTAATTGCCAAGCAGGTTGGCGTGCCATACCTCGACCTTCGCGCCGGCCAGCGGCTTGCCGTCGGTGTCGTAGACCGTGCCCTGCATGAAGAGCACCTCGCCCTTGTCGTCCTCCGTGCCGTCGTCGAGCCGTGCGAAGCCGGTGGATTCGGGCGCGCCGGCCACATACAGCGGGCCTTCGATCGTGCGCGGCGTGCCGCCGGTCAGGCCGGCGCGGGCTTCTGCCTCGTCGGCGCGGATGTCCAGGAATCGCTCCAGACCCAGGCCGGCGGCCAGCAGGCCCAGCTCGTGGGTGGCGCCTGCCTCGGCGAAATACTCGATGCCCTTCCAGACTTCGGTGGCGCTCAAATCCAGATCCTCGATCGCCTTGAACAGGTCGGTCGTCAGCCGTACCACGACCTGTTGCACGCGTGCGTCCGGTGTGCCTTGCGTGGCGGTGTGTACGAGGAACTGCTTTACCAGCGCTTCGATGTCAGCGTGCGTCATGTCTCACTCCGAAATGTCTCTTTGGTTGGGGTCGAATGATCGGTCGGTTAATGCTCTGTGGGTATAAACCCGTATCGAGGATTGCCGTCCGACTTGTTGCGGAGCATAGTTCAGGGGTGTTTGGGCAGTCCAAGACTGATTGAGTATCCGGACGATACCTGTGAGGTATAGCGTTGGAATTGAGACATTTGAGGTACTTCGTGGCCGTGGCCGAGGAGCGCAACTTCACGCGCGCCGCGGAGCGGCTCCATATCGCGCAGCCCCCGCTGTCGCGCCAGATCCAGCAACTGGAGGAGTCGCTGGGCGTGTTGCTGTTCGAGCGCAACTCCCGGCCGCTCAAGCTGACCGATACCGGGCGCTTCTTCTACACCCACGCCTTGCAACTGCTGGCGCAGACCACCGAACTTGAGGCGATGATGCGCCGGGTTGGCAAGATCGAGCGGGCGATGTCGATCGGCTTCGTGGGCTCCACGCTCTACGGCATGTTGCCGCGCATCATTCGCCGCTTCCGGACCGAACACGCCGAGATCGAACTGACGCTGCACGAGATGTCGACGATGGACCAGATCAAGGCACTCAAGGAAGGGCGCATCGATGTGGGCTTTGGCCGCATCCGGCACGAAGACCCGGCCGTCCGCCGTGTGGTGCTGCGCGAGGAACGCATGATTGTGGCCCTGCCGGTGGGGCATCCGCTGTCGATCGGCAGGAAGATGCTGGCGTTGCCGGATCTGCTCGAAGACACGCTGATCATCTTCCCAAAGGCGCCGCGCCCGAGTTTTGCCGACCAGGTGCTGGCGGCGTTTCACGACCGCGCGTTGCGTCCGGGCCGCATCCACGAGGTACGCGAGTTGCAGATCGCACTGGGGTTGGTGGCGATGGGCGAGGGTATCTCGGTGGTACCCAGCAGCGTTTACGGCCTCAAGCGTGACGATGTGACCTACGTTGAGCTTGATGATGCGAAGCTGGTGTCGCCGATCATCATGAGCATGCGCACACTGGACGAATCCGAGGATCTGCGTGCGATGCTGGACATGATCTACCGGCTCTACGAGGAAATCGGCATGGAGTACATTCCGCCGGCCCAGGAGTGACTACGCTTGCTGCAGGACCCATGCGACCGCGCGGGCCAGATATGGCGAGGTGTCGCCCGAGCGGTAGCTCATGATCACGGGTGAGACGAAGCCCGGGGCGTTGATCGGCACATAGCGCACATCGTCACGATGCAGGCGCTGCACCGAGGACGGCACAAGCGTGATACCTAGCCCGGCGGCGACGAGGCCGAGCGCGGTCTGCAGTTCGTTGGCCTCCTGCACCACGCGGGGCTGCAACCCTTGGCCGCGGAACAGCGACAGCACATGATCGGCGTAGCTTGGCCGTGGCCGGGCCGGATAGAGGATCAGCGGCTGTCGGGCCAGCGCGTCTGCGTCGAAAGGAGCGTTGGGGGTGGGCGCCGTGCCCGGGATTGCCGCCACCAGCGATTCGGCCATCACCACCTGCTGGACGATCGCCGGGTCGTTGAACGTGAGACGCCCGAAGGCCAGATCGATCCGCCCGGACTTGAGCGCTTCGAGTTGCTGCACCGTGATCATCTCAGTCAGGCCGACTTCCACCTGGCTATCGTCGCCACGCAGTTCGCGGATCAGCTCCGGCAGCACGCCGTACAGCACCGACGGCACGAAGCCAATGCCGAACCAGCGCTTTTCATTGCGGCCGATGCGCCGCGTGCTTTCCAGCGTCTCCTCCAGTCGCTGGGTCAGTTGCAGCGACTGCTCGAGCAGGAAACGGCCCGCTTCGGTCAGCCTCAGGCCCCGCCCGACACGATCGAACAACGCCACGCCGACTTCTTCCTCGAACTGGCGGATTTGCCGGGAAAGTGGCGGCTGTGCCATATGAAGCTTTTCGGCCGCCCGTGTCACGTTGAGTTCCTGGGCAACCGTCTGGAAGTAGCGGAGGTGGCGGAGTTCCATGGTGATGGTGATCGCGGTGGGTTCTTCCCCTCTCCCGCAGCAGGGAGAGGAGGAGAATCCTGGCATACCGAAAAGGTATGAAATGAGACATCTTCGGTCTTGGACGCCTGGCAAGTCAAGGTACATACTCCGTGCACGAGACTAATTTGCATGGAAAAGGTATGACAGCGGGTATGACAGCGACGATTTCTTCCATCGAGGCCATTCTGGTCGATCTGCCCACGATCCGGGCGCATCAGTTGGCCATGGCCACGATGCAGCAGCAGACGCTGGTGATCGTGCGGCTGCGCTGCAGCGACGGGATCGAGGGCATCGGTGAGGCCACGACCATCGGCGGCCTGTCATACGGCGACGAAAGTCCCGAGGGCATCAAGCTGACGATCGATACCTACCTGGCGCCGGCGCTGGTCGGCCAGGACGCCACCAATGTTCACGCCGCGATGGCGCGCCTGAACAAGGTCGCGCGCGGCAACCGGTTTGCCAAGTCGGCGCTGGAATCGGCCATGCTCGACGCGCAGGGCAAGCGTCTGGACGTGCCGCTGGCCACGCTGCTGGGTGGCGCGGTGCGCGACACGCTGCCGGTGCTCTGGACACTGGCCAGCGGCGATACCGCACGCGATATCGAGGAAGCCGAGCGCTTCCTGGGGGAACGCCGCCACAACACGTTCAAACTCAAGATCGGTCGCCGCAGCGTGCGTGAAGACGTGGCGCATGTCTCGGCGATCAAGCGCGCGCTGGGCGATCGCGCCCGCGTGACGGTAGACGTGAACCAGGCCTGGAACGAAGCCGATGCCGCCACCGGCATCGCCATGCTCGAAGCGGCCGGCATCGACCTGATCGAACAACCGACGCCGCGCGAGCAACGCACGGCGCTGGCGCGTCTGGCCGCCCGTTTCGTGGTGCCGATCATGGCCGACGAAGCCGTGACGGGCCCCGAGGATGCAATGGAACTGGCACGCCTGGGTGCCGCCGATGTGTTTGCGCTGAAGATCGCCAAGTCCGGTGGCATTTTCGGCATGTTGCGGACTGCGGCCGTGGGCGATGCGGCAGGTATCGCGCTCTACGGTGGCACGATGCTCGAAGGCAGCGTCGGCACGATCGCCGCGGCGCATGGCTTCTGCACGCTGCCGCAACTGGCGTGGGGCACGGAATTGTTCGGCCCGCTGCTGGTGAAGGACGATATCGTTGTCGAGCGCCCCGTGTTCAAGGACTTCTCGCTGCATCTGCCGCAGGGTCCGGGGCTGGGTCTGGCAATCGACGAAGACAAGCTTGCGCACTATCGTCGCAAGTCCGCCTGATTGGCTGATCGGCCCACCACCTAACCGCATCCTTCAAACACAAGGAGATCCCAATGCTGTTTCTCGTCAGGATGGACGTTCAGATTCCGCATGATTTGCCGGCTGCCGAGGCCGACGAGATCAAGGCACGCGAGAAGGCCTACTCACAAGACCTGCAGCGCCAGGGCAAATGGCAGGCGCTGTACCGCGTGGTGGGCGAGTACGCCAACTACAGCCTGTTCGACGTAGAGTCGAACGATGAACTGCACACGCTGCTGTCGGCGCTGCCGCTGTTCCCGTACATGAAGATCCACGTCACGCCACTGGCCAAGCACCCGTCGTCGATCCGCTGATCGGCGCGCTCACAAGAAGGAATGGAGACAATGAAGTCCTTGCTGCAACGGTCGAACGTTCTGTCGGCCGCTCTCGCCGCCACGATGCTGTTCGCGGCCGCCGCCCCCGCACATGCGGCCTATCCCGACCACCCGATCCGCTGGATCGTGCCGTTCCCGGCCGGCGGCGCGATGGACAACATCGCCCGCACGCTGGGCGAAGACATGTCGAAGACGCTTGGCCAGGCGATCGTGGTCGAAAACCGTCCCGGCGCGGGTGGAAACATCGGCGCCGAAATGGTGGCCCGCTCGCCGGCAGATGGCTACACGCTGATCATCGTCGCCAACGGCATGGCCGTGAATCCGGCGCTGTACGGCAAGCTCAGCTATGACCCAGTCAAGGATTTCGCGCCGGTGTCGCTGCTGGCCGTGGTGCCCAACGTGCTGGTGGCCAACAAGGCGAAGACGCCGGTCAAGACCGTGGCCGAAGTCATCGCGAGCGCCAAGGCCAAGCCGGGCAAGTACACGTATGCGTCGGCCGGCAACGGTACGTCGATTCACCTGGCAGGCGAACTGTTCACGTCGATGGCCCATGTGGACATGCTCCATATCCCGTACAAGGGATCGGGCCCAGCGATGACCGATCTGCTCGGTGGCCAGGTGGACTACATGTTCGACAGCATCACCTCGGCCAAGCCGCATATCGACAGCGGCAAGCTGACCGCGATCGCCGTCACCACCAGCAAGCGTTCGTCGGCATTGCCCAATGTACCGACGGTGGCCGAAGCGGGGCTGCCGGGCTATGAATTGTCGCCGTGGTTCGCGGCATTCGTGCCGGCCAAGACGCCGCAGCCCGTCATCGACACGCTGAACAAGGCCATGCTCGATGCCCTGAAGAAGCCGTCCGTGCAGCAGCGCCTGGCAGGCATCGGCGCCGAGCCGATCGGCAGCACGCCAGCCGCGCTGAAGGACCACCTGGCCAAGGAAACCGCCAAGTGGGGCACGCTCATTCGCGAGAAGGGCATTCATGCCGACTGAACCGACGTGCAGGCTCCATTACGTGATCGAGGGCGCCGCCGACAAGCCGGTGCTGGTGATGTCCAATTCGCTGGGCACCACGCTCGACATGTGGGGGCCGCAGATGGCGGCGCTGACCGCGCATTACCGGGTGCTGCGCTATGACACGCGCGGCCACGGGCGCTCAGCCTTGCCATCGTCGTCGTTCGGGATGCGCGAACTTGCTGAAGACGTGATCGCAATCATGGATCATGCCGGCATCGAGCGCGCGCACTTCTGCGGTCTGTCGATGGGCGGCATGACGGGAATGTACCTGGCGCGCCATCACGCGGGGCGTTTCGGACGTTTTGTGCTGGCGAACACCGCCGCGCTGATCGGCCCAGAGTCGGTGTGGAACACCCGGATCGAGACCGTGCGGCGCGATGGCATGGCGGCTATCGTCAACGGCGTGCTGGCTCGCTGGTTCACCGATCACTACGTGCTCACGCGTCGCGACGAGTACGAGCCGGTGCGGCGGATGCTGACGGGTACCAGCGCCGAAGGCTATGTTGCCAACTGCGCGGCCGTGCGCGACGCTGATCTGCGTGGATTGCTGCCGGGTGTTCAGGCGCCGGTGCTGGTGATTGCCGGCGAGCAGGACCTGGCCACTACCGCGGCCCAGGGCCAGGAGGTCGCCCGGGCGATTCCGGGCGCGGAGTATCTGGAGCTGGCTGCCGCTCACCTGTCCAACTGGGAACTGCCCGAGGCGTTTGGGAATGCCGTGATCGGATTCCTGCGGCAGAAGTAAACCGTCGCGTTTCGCCCCGCTTCCATATATGGGAGTGGGGCGAAAGACCGTACCGAAGACCGTACCCTTACGGAACGATCGTCAGGAACAGATACGCGGCGAAGATCACCATGTGCACCACGCCCTGGAGGATCGTGGTCCGTCCCATGCCCAGCGTCAGCGAGGCGACGATCATGGTCAGGAACAGCAGGACCATTTCCTTGGGGCCGAGCCCGAGTTCAAGCGGCCGGCTGAGCATGATGAACACGGCCGCCACGGTCGGAATCGTCAGGCCGATACTGGCCAGCGCGGAACCGAGCGCAAGGTTGAGGCTGGTCTGAATCCGGTCCGAACGTGCCGCGCGCAACGCGGCCAGCCCTTCAGGCAGCAGCACCAGCGCTGCAATCACCACACCCACCACGGCAGGAGGCAGCCCAGCACCCAATACGGCCGCTTCCACCGATGGGGACAGCAGCTTGGCCAGCGCCACCACGGCCACCAGGCAGACGACCAGCAGCACGCCACTGACTACCGCGACGCGCACCGGAGGCGGCGGCGCATGCTCGTTCTCGTCGCTGCTGCCTTCCACCAGGAAGTAGTCGCGGTGCCGCACCGTCTGCACGAACACGAAGCTGCCATAGAGCACCAGCGACATGGCGCCGGCGAAGGCGAGTTGCGACGGGGACAGCATGGGGCCCGGCGTTGAACTGGTGAAGTTGGGGAGCACCATGGTCAGGCCGAGCAGGGCAACCAGGATGGCCATCGCGGCATTGGCGCCGGGCGCCTGAAACGCCTGTTCGCGGTGATGCAGGCCGCCGACGAACAGGCAGACCCCGACGATCCCGTTGCAGATGATCATGACCGCCGCGAACACCGTGTCACGGGCGAGGCCGGCCTTTTCCGGCCCGGACGACAGCATCACCGACACGATCAGCGCCACTTCGATCACCGTCACGGCAATCGCAAGCACCAAGGTGCCGAATGGCTCGCCGACCTTGTGGGCGACGACCTCGGCATGGTGCACTGCGGAAAATACCGCGCCCGCCAGGGCCACGGCCATCACCGCGATCATCCACGACTGTCCCGTCAATAGAAGGCCCAGGCCGAACGCTGCCCAGGCAGCCAGCGGGGACCAGACGGTCCAAGCCGGCAGCTTGTTGGAAGTTGCCATCCCTTGTGTTCCTTTCTTTTTGTGGCGTGCAGAAGCACAGCGTGCACGCCAGACGGCGCGCGCGCAAGAGATATTCTGGCAACGAAGGGCGGCCACAGTTCCCGGCCGGGGCGAGTATCAGTCGCGCGGCAGTGGACGGGTAGCGGTGTCGAGTACTTCCGGGCCGGTGGCTGCTGGCTTGTTTCCCGGCGATTTCCTGGGCGGATCGAGGTTACTGTCCCGCAGGGCAGGATGATGGAGATAGATCCAGCGCGCGGCGATGATCACCGCGATGAGGAACGCAAGACCGTAACCGACAAAAGTGACCGAATTCATATTGTTCTGACCTGTTGGACAGCTCTGATGGCTGGTGCGGGCCAGTATGGTCAGGTACGGCTACATCCGACACCCTCACTCAGTAGGGCGCTCGCATCACCCATTTGGGCGATGGCGTCAGGTGGCGGAACCCTCGCCGGGGCCGTCCAGGTCTTTCGACGCGCGGGTCGTCTTTTCGGTTGCCACTCGCACAACGGGGTCTGGCGCGGCTGCCATGCCTTCCGCAGGGTAGAGACGCAGGAAGCTGCGGGCCAGTTCCGGGTTGCGACAATGCAGCCAGTTATCCCAGTCGGACGCCGGGACGATCACGATCGAGCGTTTTTCGGCGCCCGGCCGGTGCATCCGGCGCAACACTGGATGGGTCTCCGCGTTGACCGTGAGCATCGTGAAGGACAGTGTCTGGTCGGGCCACGTCCGCCAGAGCCCGGCGATGCCGAAGGCGGGGGCGTCGGGTAGCCAGATCTTCCAGCGCTCCGCCTTGCCCGGGTGCTCGGGCGTGCCGTCCTCGGGGTACGCATATTCGTAGAACGCGCTCGCGGGTACCAGGCAAAGCTGACCGTGCCGCCAGGCAGGCGCGAACGTGGGCTTTTCGCCGACGGTCTCGCTGCGTGCGTTGGTCGTATCGTAGCGGCGGCCACCGGGTGGGGTACGCTTGCGCGGCACCATGCCGAAGGTGGCCAATGCGCACTGTCGTGGTCCGTCCGGGGCGGCGTGGACGATCGGCGCGGCGTAGTCGGGCCAGGTTTCCTGCGGGTAGATCCCCGGAGGTGGCTCCACACCGAAGATTTCACGCAGGATTCGCTGCTGGACGGGGGCGTAGTTCGTGCACATGCGGGCGCTCCTGAGAGCCGGTCTGCCGCGTATCGTCCACGCTAAGGTGTCACGGGTCAATATGCGCGCGCCATACGCGTGGTGATGCGCGGTGATGCGGCGGGGCGCTTCCTATAATGCCTAGGCGGACGCGGGGACTTCCGCCGGATGTCCCCGGCCGACGCGCTACACGTGCTTGCAGGCAGGGGCACGCATCCCACCATCTCCACGCCAAATGGGGAGATTGACATCATGCATAGTAGCGAAGCGGTGCTGACGCTGGCACGAGCCGCGTTGGCTCATGTGCCATATCAAGGCCACCATCTCCATCCCACCATCAACCTGCGCCTGTCCGACGGCGCGCTGATTCTCGAAGGCGAAGTTGCCGATATTGTCGACAAGACCCGTACCGCGGCCCAGTTGCGGCGTGTGGACGGCGTCACGATGGTGATCGATCACCTGCGCATTGCCAACGGCGGCACACCGATTGGTGACGGCGAGGTACGTGCGGCGGTCTGCGAGCGACTGCGGAGCGCGATTGATTTCCGGAACTGCAAGATCTGCGCGCGGGTCAAGGGCCAGCTCGAGCCCGTGCGCGAAGCGGTGGGCGAGCGCAGCGGCTGGCTGGAGGTCTCCGTGCATGACGGCGCGGTCACGCTCAACGGGCAGGTGATCAGCCTGTCGCACATGCGGCTGGCCGGCGTGCTGGCCTGGTGGTCACGTGGCTGCCGCTGCGTGATCAATGACATCGTGATCGCGCCGGCCGAGGCCGATAGCGACGAGGAGATCTCCGAGGCATTGCGGCTGGTGCTGGAAACCGACCCGTTCGTCGACGCAGCTCGCATCAGTGTGCGTACGGATCGCCGTGTGGTGACGCTCGACGGCTACGCGTCCAGCGATGGCGCGCGCAGGCAAGTCGAACGGGACGCCTGGTATGTGCACGGCGTGGAAAACGTCATCAATCACATCGCCCTGAGCAGTTAACGGTTCCGGCGATTCATCGCGGGACACTTCACGTCTGCGGCGCGGCGCGGCCACGTCGCGCCGCCTGGCCTTCTACACGCCAGTAACGGCGGCGCGTGCGCAACGCAAAGCGCGTGCGGTACTCCGACATCGACATCTGCATGGCGCGCTGAAACAGCCGCCGGAACGCCGCGGCATCGCTGTAGCCGCACGCTTCGGCGATGGCCTGCGTGCCGTGCAGCGTGACTTCGAGCAACATGCGCGCGCGTTCCACGCGCAGCCGGTGCAGGTAGTCGAGCGGCGTCTGCCCGGTGACCTGCCGAAAATGGCGCAGCAGTGTCCGTTCGCTGACGGCTGCCGCCTCGGCCACGGCGCCAAGCCGGTAGGGCTCGTCGACGTGGGCCTGCAGCCAGCCAATGGCGCGATACACCGGGCTGTCCGTCGTTTTACCGAGCCAGCGCTGCGAGACCAGTTCCGGCACCCATTGCTGGCGTTCCTGTTGATAGAGCAGCAAGCGCGAGACAGTCTGCGCGAGGTCAGGGTCGTGCAGATGCCCCAGCACGCGCAGCATGAATTCGGTCAGCAGCGCCGGGGCGACGCAATGGAACACGCGTTCGTGCAGGCCTATCGGTTCGTCCGAGGACAGGTCGCAACCCGGGAATCGCTGTGCCAGCGAGCTTTGGAACATCCACGGCGCCCCGCATCGCGCGCCGTCGAGCAGGCCCAGCGCCAGCGGGTAAACCATGCCCGAGTAGATGGCCGCCAGCCAGCCGCCTGCGTCGACGTGACGCGCGATCGTGCGCTGCGTGAGGGTATCGTTCGTAACCATCTCGCTCAGATGCGGCGCGCTATGGGCCATCAGTCCGGGCACGATCATCAGCGTCCGGCCATGGCGCTGGCCACGCCGGGCGGGTACCGCCTGCAGGCCAGGCAGCGGCGCGGGCAGTGCCCGGCCATTGCCTCCGATGATTTCCCACGTCAGCAGATTCGATTCGCCAGGCCGCTGCAATTGGGCGACGCCGGCCGCCGTGCGCAGCACGTCGAGCGCGCCGAACAGCGTGCCGGGCATCGCATCGGGCAGCCATAGCAACTTGACGTGCAGCGGGTGATTGGACGTGGTAGCGGGATCGGCCATGCGTGGGGCGAGAAGGGGGAAAGAAGGGGGCAGAAGAAAGGGTATGGCGGGATCGGCTTTGGGAATGGCGATATTGAGCCTCCCCGCGAGATATCGCAAGGGCTACATTTGAGGCTTCCATCAGAACAGGAGACGTCATGCTGCTTTCCCTTCGCCACCTTGCCATCGCCGCTGCTGCTGCCGTGGTCTGCAATGCCGCCGTGGCTGCCGGCGCCGATACCGGGTTGCTCGATGCCGCGCGATCCGCCCAGCCGGCCGTGGTGCAGTCCCTCAAGGACATGGTGTCGATAGAGTCGGGCAGCGCCAATATCGAAGGGCTCGACCGCATGGCGGACTACACGTCGAAGCGGCTCCAGGCGTTGGGCGCCAAGGTGGAGCGTGTGCCGGCAAGCTCGGGCAAGAGCCCGATCGTCAAGGCGACGCTGACCGGTACGGGCAAGCACAAGATCATGTTGATCGCCCATATGGATACGGTCTATCCGGCCGGTATCCTCAAGACGCAGCCGATCCGTGAGGACGGCAACCGCCTCTACGGTCCCGGCATCGCCGACGACAAGGGCGGCATCGCGGTGATCCTGCATTCGCTGGAAATCCTCAAGGCGCAGGGATGGAAGGACTACGCGCAACTGACCGTGCTGTTCAACGCCGACGAGGAAGTCGGTTCGGGCGGATCGGGCGAAACGATTGCGGCGCTGGCCGATCAGCAGGACGTGGTGTTGTCCTGCGAGCCGAACGTGGCCAAGTCTGTCGCCAAGTCGGAGTCGCTGCTGCTGGGCGCTGCTGGCACGGCGACTGCGACGATGCAGGTCAAGGGCCGCTCGTCGCACGCCGGCGCGGCGCCGGAGCTGGGCCGCAACGCGCTGATCGAACTGGCCTATCAGTTGCAGCAGACGCGTGACGTGGCCAAGTCGGTGCCCGGCTCTCAACTGAACTGGACCATGGCCAAGGGCGGCGACGTAGGCAACCAGATCCCCGAGTTGGCCAGTGCGTATGGCGATGTGCGTGTCACGGCTAACGGCGCCGCGCAGAAGCTGCAGACCGCGCTGCAGGAGAAGGTCAACGCGGGCCACCTGGTTCCCGATACGCAGACCACGGTGACGATGGAAGAGGGCCGCCCCGCCTACGTGGCCGACGCCCGCGCGAAGGAACTGGCCAAACGCGCGCAGCAGGTCTATGCGGAACTCGACGGCCGCTCGCTGCTGTTGATCCCCGGGACGGGTGGCGGCACGGACGCTGGCTATGCGGGGCGCTCGGGCAAGGCGGTGGTGCTGGAGAGCTTCGGCCTGTCTGGCTTCGGGTACCACGCTCGCGACGAATACGTGGAACTCGATTCGATCGTGCCCCGTCTGTATCTGATGACGCGGATGCTGCAGGAAATCGGAAAGAACTAAGCGTATCGAATGCTGCGGCAAGATTCCCTCTCCCGTGCTAACGGGAGAGGGAACAAGCAGGCGGCGACAACTACGCTGCCACCGCCTGCGGGGCCGCGCCGAAATGCGGATGGCGCGAGAACAGTTCCGCTGCCCAGTTCACGAAGACCCGCACCTTGGCCGACAGGTGCCGGTTCTGCGGGTACATCGCAGAGATCGGCAATTCGTCCGTCTGCCAGTCGCTCATCACCTCGACCAACCGGCCGCTGTTGACATAGGGTTCGGCCATCGCGCGCGAGATGCGGGCGATGCCATGGCCTTCAAGCGCGCAGGCCATGTAGACATCGGCATCGTTGGTCGAAATGGCCGATGGCAGCAACACCTCGGTGCGTTCGCCGCCGCGCGACAGCGGCCAGGGCATTTCACGGCCGGTGCGGTTGGACAGGAAGTTGACCGCCTTGTGCTGTGCCAGCTCGGTCAGATTCTGCGGCGTGCCAACGCGACGCAAATAGATCGGCGACGCATAGAACGCCAGCTTCAACTGACCGATACGTCGCGCCACCATCGACTCGTCGAGCGCGCCCACGCGCAGCACCACGTCCACGCCTTCCTTGAGCAGATCGATCGGCTTGCCATTGATGGTCAGCTCGAGCTTCAGGTCGGGATAGGCTTTGAAGAAGTCGTGCAGGTGCGGCAGCAGCACCATCTGCGCGAGCCCGCTCGTGGTGTCGACGCATAGCGTGCCGCGCGGCGAGTTGTTGTGCCGCGTGAGCGATTGTTCCGCTTCCTCGACGTCGGCCAGGATACGGACGCAGCGTTCGTAATAGGCAGCGCCATCGGTTGTCACGCTGATGCGGCGCGTTGTCCGATGCAGCAGTTTGACGCCCAGATGGGTTTCCAGATTCTGGATCAGGCGGGTGAGCGTGGCCTTTGGCAGGTCTAAAGACTCCGCCGCACGCGCAAAGCTGCCGACATCCACCACCCGCGTGAATGCCTGCATGGAAACAAGACGATCCATGATTGAGAAGCTTTCGAAAGAAGTACGAGCTAGCTTGCGTTCAGAAGGATGTCTGGCGGGAATGGGTCCGCTGCATGTCAAGTGCGCGGCCTGGGTTTGCTGCCGGCGGTCCGCCAGTGGAGGCCGGAGCGGGGACGGGTGGAGCCTGGGGGCGTGGTGGACGCGCATGTTTCCCCAAACTGCGCGGCACCAAAGGACCGGAGTGAATCACATTTTGGGTGACCTTGCCAAGCATGTGGTTTCACTTCAGCGATTATTCCAACTCAGAAATAGTGCGTTGGCAATAGCTCGCTTTATCCCATCATCGTCAATCACCATAATTCGGTGCATCGCAACACAGTATCGACGACCCATGCCGGTCGCCTGAACGCCATGACCAAGACCACCACAGCCCGTAGTTCCGCCGTGCAACCGGCCGCAGAACAGGGCGAACCGTACGTGGTGCAGCATATGGTCGTCAGTGGCGATCGGGAGATCAAGGTCTGCGTGTGTTACCCCGCAGGTTATTGGCCGTTGAGCGCAGGCTCGGCAACCTTGCCATGGCTGGTGTATCTCCATGCCGGTGGTTTTGTCGAAGGTGACGTCGAGGCAGCCAAGGAACTGGCGCGGGATCTGGCGGAGTCGGTCCCGGCCGTGGTGGTGACCCCGGGCTACTCGCTGGCGCCCGAAAATCCGTTCCCGGCCGCGCCCGAGGACGCCGTGGCCACGGTGACGTGGGTACTGAAGCAGGCGAAGAAGCTCAAGGTCGACAAGCTGCGCTTCGCGCTGGTCGGCGAAGAGGCCGGCGGCAACCTGGCGATTGCCACGGCGCAGATGCTGCGGGATCGCGGCCTGCCGCAGCCGGCGGGCCAGTGGCTGATCCGCCCCGTTACGGACCCGTGCCTGTCGGCGATGTCTTCGACGCGTCAGGTGCCGATGGAAATGCTGCGCCGGCTGGCCTGCAACTATCGCGAATATCTGCCGACGCCGGCTGACAGCGTGCATCCATATGCGGCGCCGGCACTGGCATCGCGGATGTCCGGCCTGCCTGCCACGCTGGTGCAGGTAGCGGAACAAGACGCCTTGCGTGCCGAAGGAGAAGCCTTCGCCGCGAAGCTGGCCAAGGCCGGGATATCGGCCAGGGCCCTGATCATGCCCGGCGCCTGTGGCGACGGGGTGGAACAGTCCCATGAGAAGTGTCAGGCATGGGTCGAAGAAGGTGCGCGGTTCTTGCGCGATTGTTTCGCCAAGACCGACGACGCCTCGTAACCGGTCCGAACACCGGCCGATACCGGGAGCATGACGGTATCGGATTCAACGGCCAGCGCCGTTTGAGGCTGGCAGCAGCAATCCCGTCCTGACCGGACGGGAACACCCCCGTATTCCCAATTTCCGGGCCACTCGGCCCGGCGGGCGGCGTTCGGCCTCGATTTTTTGCTTTTCCAGTTGAAGAAACCCGACGAATCACGGAGTGAATAAAAATGAATCAACAGTCTCGACGCACGCTGATTGCGATTGCCATCGTGGCGATCCTGGGCACCGGCGTGGCAACCTCGGTTCTGCGTCCCTGGCACGGCGGGGAAGCACAGGCCAATACCCCGCCGCCGGCACCGGCGGTGGAAGTGTCCGCGGCGGTCGGCAAGACCATCACCGAATGGGATGAATTTTCCGGCCGCATCGAAGCGGTGGACCGCGTGGAGATCCGTCCGCGCGTTTCCGGCACGATCGAAACCGTGCATTTCCGCGAGGGCTCGATCGTGAAGAAGGGCGATCCGCTGTTCACGATCGATCCGCGTCCGTATGCAGCCGAAGTGGCACGCGCCGAAGCGGCTTTGGCGGCGGCGCAGGTACGCGCATCGCTTGCGCAGACCGAGAAAGCCCGCGCCCAGCGCCTGCTGGACGACAACGCGATCTCGCGTCGCGAGTTCGACGAGCGGATCAACGCCGCCAGCGAGATGTCGGCCGACGTGCGCGGCGCGCAGGCGGCGCTGGAAGTGGCGAAGCTGAACCTGAGCTACACGCGTATCGTCGCGCCGGTCTCGGGCAAGGTGTCGCGTGCCGAAATCACGGTGGGCAACCTGGTGGCCGCCGGCGCGGCGTCTCCGGCGCTGACCACGGTGGTGTCCGTGTCGCCGGTGTATGCGAGCTTCGACGTCGACGAACAGAGCTACCTGCGCTACACGGCGCCGGGCGCCAGCGGCGGCAAGAATGATCTGCCGGTGTTCCTGGGGCTGGCCAACGAGGACAACACTCCGCACGAAGGCAAGATCCACTCGGTGGACAACCGGCTGGATACGCGCAGCGGCACGATCCGCGTGCGGGCGATCTTCGCAAATGAAGATGGCCGCCTGCTGCCGGGCCTGTACGCGAAGATCAAGCTCGGTGGCGGCACGCCGCATCCGGCCGTGCTGATCAACGATCGCGCCATCGGCACGGACCAGGGCAAGAAGTTCGTGCTCGTGGTGGATCAGGCCAACAAGCTTACGTATCGCGAAGTCGAACTCGGGCCGACGTATGAAGGGCTGCGTGTGATCCGCAAGGGCTTGAAGCCGGGCGAGAGCATCGTCGTCAATGGCCTGATGCGTGTGCGGCCAGGCGACACCGTTGCGCCGAAGCCGGTATCGATGGCCTTCCGCAGCGAGCTCGAGCCGCGAGGCAACGCGCCGGACCGCAAGCAGGCAGCGGAAGAGAAGGCCGAGAAGCCCAACGTGAGCTAAGCAACCCAGTCTAGCCAGACACAGACAATTTCCCCCCCTTCGTGGCATCGAATGGCGTCCGCTTGCGAGCGGACCGTCAGGGGGGGCTGTTTTCGCCGAGACCAAGATGAATCTCTCGAAATTCTTTATCGACCGCCCCATTTTTGCGGGTGTGCTATCGGTGCTGATCTTCCTGATCGGCGCCATATCGATGTTCAAGTTGCCGATCTCGGAGTACCCGGAAGTGGTGCCGCCGTCGGTGGTGGTGCGCGCGCAGTTCCCGGGCGCCAACCCGAAGGTGATCGCCGAGACCGTGGCCACGCCACTGGAAGAGCAGATCAACGGCGTCGAGGACATGCTCTACATGAACTCGCAGGCCAACAGCGACGGCACGCTGACGCTGACAGTGACCTTCAAGCTGGGCACGGACCCGGACAAGGCCCAGCAGCTCGTGCAGAACCGCGTCTCGCAGGCCGAGCCGCGCCTGCCCGAGGACGTGCGCCGCCTGGGCATCACCACGGTCAAGAGCTCGCCTGACCTGACCATGGTGGTGCACCTGGTCTCGCCGAACAATCGCTATGACATGACGTATCTGCGCAACTACGCGCTGATCAACGTAAAGGACCGCCTGGCGCGTATCCAGGGCGTCGGTCAGGTGCAGATGTTCGGCTCGGGCGACTACTCGATGCGTGTGTGGCTGAACCCCGACAAGATCGCCGAGCGTCATCTGGCGGCCTCGGACGTGGTCAAGGCCATCCGCGAGCAGAACGTGCAGGTGGCTGCCGGCGTGATCGGACAATCGCCCTCGCTGCCGGGCACCGATCTGCAACTGTCGGTCAACGCGCAGGGCCGCCTGCAGACGGTGGAGGAGTTTGGCGACATCATCGTCAACACCTCGCCGGACGGCGCGGTGACGTACCTCAAGGACATCGCCCGCGTCGAGCTGGGTGCCTCCGAGTACGCACTGCGTTCGCTGCTCGACAACAAGTCCGCCGTGGCGCTGCCGATCTTCCAGGCGCCGGGTTCGAACGCGATCCAGATCTCGGACGATGTGCGCAAGACGATGGCCGAGCTGAAAGCGAACATGCCGGAGGGCGTGGACTACAGCATCGTTTATGACCCGACCCAGTTCGTGCGCCACAGTATCGAGGCGGTGACGCACACGCTGTTCGAGGCCATCGCGCTGGTGGTGCTGGTGGTGATCCTGTTCCTGCAGACCTGGCGCGCGTCGATCATTCCGCTGCTGGCCGTGCCGGTGTCGATCGTCGGCACGTTCGGGCTGATGCACGCGTTCGGGTTCTCGATCAACGCGCTGAGCCTGTTCGGTCTGGTGTTGGCGATCGGTATCGTGGTGGACGATGCGATCGTGGTGGTGGAGAACGTCGAGCGCAATATCGAGGAAGGGTTGTCGCCGAAGGAAGCCACGTACAAGGCCATGCGCGAAGTAAGCGGCCCGATCATCGCCATCGCGCTGACGCTGATCGCCGTGTTCGTGCCGCTGGCATTCATGACTGGCCTGACCGGACAGTTCTACAAGCAGTTCGCGCTGACGATCTCGATCTCGACGATCATCTCGGCGTTCAACTCGCTGACGCTTTCGCCCGCGCTGTCCGCGCTGCTGCTCAAGAGCCACGACGCGCCGAAGGATTGGCTGACGCGCGCCATGGACAAGGTGCTCGGCAAGTTCTTCGTCCGCTTCAACCAGTTCTTCCGCCGCAGCTCGGACAACTATGGCCGGGGCGTGAAGGGCGTGATTCGCCGCAAGGGCTCGGTGTTCGGCGTGTACGCGCTGATGCTGGTGGCAACCTGGGGCGTGTTCCAGATGGTGCCGAAGGGCTTCGTGCCGGCGCAGGACAAGCAGTACCTGGTGAGCTTCGCCAAGCTGCCTGACGGCGCGACGCTGGATCGCACGGAAGACGTGATCCGCCGCATGTCGGATATCGCGCTCAAGCATCCGGGCGTGGAGTCGGCGGTGGCATTCCCGGGCCTGTCGATCAACGGCTTCACCAACAGCCCGAGCGCCGGCATCGTGTTCGTCACGCTCGATCCGTTCGACAAGCGCAAGAGCAAGGAGCTGTCTGGCAATGCGATCGCGGCCGATCTGAACAAGCAGTACGGCTCGATCCAGGACGCCTTCATCGCGGTGTTCCCGCCGCCGCCGGTGCAGGGCCTGGGTACGATCGGCGGTTTCAAGATGATGATCGAGGACCGCGCCGCGCTGGGCTATGACGAACTGTTCAATGCGACCAACGCGTTCATGACCAAGGCGCGCGCCACGCCCGAACTGGCCGGCATCTTCAGCAACTATCAGGTGAACGTGCCGCAGCTCGACGTGAAACTGGACCGCACCAAGGCCAAGCAACTCGGCGTGCCCGTGACCGACGTCTTCGACACGCTCCAGACCTACCTCGGCTCGGCGTACGTCAACGACTTCAACAAGTTTGGTCGCACATACCAGGTGAAGGTGCAGGCCGATGCGCAGTTCCGCCAGCATGCGGAGGACATCCTGCAGCTGAAGACGCGCAACGTGAGTGGTGAGATGGTGCCGCTGTCGTCGCTGGTGCAGGTCAAGCAGAGCTTCGGCCCCGACAGCGTGATCCGCTACAACGGCTTCACGGCTGCCGATATGAATGGTGGTCCGGCTCCTGGCTTCTCGTCGGGCCAGGCGCAGGCCGCCGCCGAGCGGATCGCCGCGGAGACGCTGCCCAAGGGTATCGCCTTCGAGTGGACCGAGCTGACGTATCAGGACATCCTGGCCGGCAATGCGGGCGTCTGGATCTTCCCGCTGTGCGTGTTGCTGGTGTTCCTGGTGCTGGCAGCCCAGTACGAAAGCCTGACGTTGCCGCTGGCGGTGATCCTGATCGTGCCGCTGAGCCTGCTGGCCGCCATGACTGGTGTGTGGCTGACCCGTGGCGATAACAACATCTTCACGCAGATCGGTTTCATTGTGCTGGTGGGGCTATCCGCGAAGAACGCGATCCTGATCGTCGAGTTCGCGCGTGAACTGGAGCATCACGGCCGTACCGTGGTACAGGCCGCGATCGAGGCCAGCCGCCTGCGTCTGCGCCCGATCCTGATGACGTCGTTCGCATTCATCATGGGTGTGGTGCCGCTGGTGGTGTCCACCGGCGCCGGCGCGGAAATGCGCCACGCGATGGGCGTGGCCGTGTTCGCGGGGATGCTGGGGGTAACGTTCTTCGGCCTGTTCCTGACGCCGGTCTTCTATGTGGCGCTGCGTTTGCTGGCCACGCGAGGCCAACGCCAGAAGGTGGCTGAGCAGCCTGCATCGGCGTCGCAGGCGGTGGCATCGGCAGAATAAGGGTGAACAACATGAATAACGCAATGAAGCTGGTCCTGCCAAAGCTGGGTATGCTGGCCGCCGCGCTGGTGCTGGCGGGCTGCTCGCTGGCGCCGACCTACAAGGTGCCTGAGACGCCCACCGCGTCGACGTTCAAGGAAGCCGAGGCCGCTGCTGCAGAAGGCGCGCAGTGGAAGACCGCGACGCCGGCCGAAGGCCAGCATCGCGGTGAATGGTGGAAGGTCTTCGGCGATGCCGATCTCGATCGTCTGATCGACGCGGCCAACGCCTACAACCAGGACCTCGCTGCAGCCGCGGCGCGTCTGAAGCAGGCACGTGCCTTCACGGGCGCGACCGAGGCGGACCTGTATCCGCAATTGAGCGCGGGGTTCAGCCCGACGCGCGCGCAGCCCTCGGCAGCCTCGCAAGGCTTGCCCGATGGCACGCGGGTGTCGCCGCAGACCGTGTACCAGGCGCGTCTGATCGCCAACTACGAGCTTGATCTCTTCGGCCGCGTGGCCAACAGCGTCAATGCAGCACGCGCCGACGAGCAGGGCGCCGAAGACCTGTACCGCTCGGTGCAGCTCGCGCTGCAGGCCGATACGGCGCAGGCGTACTTCGCGCTGCGCACGCTCGATAGCGACCGCGATCTGCTCAACGCGACGATCAAGCTGCGCGAGGACGCGCTGACGCTGCTGCGCAAGCGCTACGAGGCCGGCGAAACCACCGATCTCGATCCGGCCCGCGCCGAGGCCGAGCTTGGCACCGCCCGCGCTGATCTGGCTGGCATCGAGCGGCGTCGTGCCAACCAGGAGCACGCGCTGGCCGTCCTGACCGGGGTGTCGCCGTCGCAGTTCGCGCTGGCGGCGCGACCGTTTGACACGCCGCCGGTTGCGGTTCCCGCCGGCTTGCCGTCGGAACTGCTCGAACGTCGCCCCGATATCGCCGCGGCGGAACGCCAGATGGCGGCCGCCAACGCGCGGATTGGTGTGGCAAAGGCGGCGTTCTTCCCACGCATCTCGCTGACAGCGCTGTTCGGCTTCGAGTCGTCAGATATCTCGAACCTGTTCAAGTGGTCGTCACGCGCATGGTTGCTTGGGCCGCTGGTGGGTTCCACCGTCGCCCAGACCGTGTTCGACGGTGGCCGCAACAGCTCGAACCTGGCCGGCGCGCGCGCGGCGCACGAGGAAAGTGTGGCGCGTTATCGCCAGACCGTGCTGGTGGCGTTCCGCGAGGTCGAGGACAGCCTGGCCGACGTACGCTGGTTCAGCCAGCAGGGCGCGGCGCTCGACAGTGCATTGGCCGGCGCGAAGCGCGCGCAGCGCACTTCGCGCAGCCGCTATGACGCGGGCGCGGTGGACTACCTCACCGTGATCGATGCGGACCGCACGGTGCTGCAATCGCAACGCGATGCCAATGCGGTGGCCGGGCTGCGGGCGGCGGCAACGGTGTCGCTCGTGCGTAGCCTTGGTGGCGGTTGGGGCCCTCTGCCGGAGAATGTGGCGAAGAACTGAGAGCCGTACGCCGCAAGTAACATTTGGCGGCAATTTCACGCTGGCGTGGCGTTTCCGGAGCACTACACTGGAAACGTCGCGCCAGCTTTCGTTTGGAGGGCCGATATGCGACATCGAACGAGATCACATACAGGCACGTATCCGCTTGCGATGGCGGTCACTATTGTCACCGTCGCCGTTGCCTTTGGCATGACGGTGTCATGGCCCGCCGACGCACAGCCGGCGAACACTGGCCCGATCATCGTCGGCGGTTCGGCGCGGGTCGAAGGGCCGGCCACCATCATGGGCACGCTACGCGTTGACGGTAACGTCTTCGCCAACGGTCCGCTCACCGCCGACTGGTTTGCCTCGCCTGGCGGCTATTCCCGCCCTTCCTCCCAGGGCCTGCTCAAGGTGTTCCATGGCCCGCTGACCGTGCAGGGGCCAATGGCGGTGCACGGCGACCTTTACGTCAACGGCCCCCTGACCGTGAATGGCGCTCTGGAGGCCGCCGGCAATATCAACGCGAACGGACCGATGGTCGAACGGCAGGGCGGACGCTAGCGCCGCCGCCCGGATGACAGCACAATGGCGGCTTCGCACATTTCATCGATTCCGCCATGGCTCACTCCGGATCGCCACTGGGGCTCAAGGGTATTGCACTGTTCGAAGCCGCCAAGGGGGCGCTCGTCATCCTGGCCGGTGTCGGCCTGATGGCGCTGCTGCACCATGATGCGCAGGAAATCGCCGAGACCATCATCCGGCGGATACACATCAATCCGGCCAGCCACTATCCGACCATCTTCCTGTCCTTGCTGGCGAATCCCGGCGATGGCCGTCTCTGGGCCATCGGCGGGTCCGCGTTCGTCTACGCGCTGATGCGGTTTGCCGAGGCCTATGGCCTGTGGCGGGGGCTGGCGTGGGGCAACTGGATCGGTGTCTGGTCAGGCGGCATCTATATTCCGGTGGAGCTCTACGAGGCGATCCGGCATCCCACATGGCTGCACGGCGGCCTGGCCATTGCGAATGCGCTGGTGGTCGTTTATCTTGCGCAGGGCTTGGCCCGGCACAAGGTCAGTGGCTGAGCCAGCCATGCGAATCTGCTAAGGTAGACGCCATGTGGCGCACGCCGGCGCCGCGCACCGTATCAGACTCCTGTCGACGAAGAACCCGAGAAGAGACCCATCATGATTCACGAAATCGCCCAGATCACCATCAAGCCCGGCATGGAAGCCCAGTTCGAGGCCGGCGTGGCGCAAGCCAAACCGCTGTTCCTGCGCGCCCGCGGCTGCCACGGCCTGAACCTGCAGCGCTCGATCGAGGAGCCGTCGCGCTACACGCTGGTGGTGGCGTGGGAGACCGTGGAAGACCATATGGTCCATTTCCGCGAATCGGACGACTTCCAGACCTGGCGCAAGCTCGTGGGGGACTGCTTCGTCGCGCCGCCGCAGGTGCATCACGTCAATACCGTTATCTGATCACTGCTTCAACCGGACCGATTCCATGTCGACGCCTCAACCGCGCCCCCGGCATTTCTCGATGCTGCGCGATCTGCAACTGGCCGATTTCTTCACGCTGGCCAACGCGGCGTGCGGCATGGGTTCGGTGTTCTTCGCCATGTTCTTCGTGGCGGAGCCTTCGCTCCGGACCTTCTATATCGCGGCGGCGCTGGCGCCCGCCGCGTTCATCTTCGATGTGCTAGACGGACGCATTGCCCGCTGGCGCCATGCGCATTCGGCGCTCGGCCGCGAGCTCGACTCGCTCTCCGACATCATCTCGTTCGGCGTCGGCCCGGCCACGCTGGCGTTTGCGGCCGGCATGCGCGGCGGTTGGGATCTGGCGGCGCTGATCTACTTCGTCTGCTGCGGTGTGAGCCGTCTTGCCCGATTCAATGTCACCGCCGAGTCGATGGCCGAGGGCACCGGCAAGGTCAAGTACTTCGAGGGCACACCGATTCCGACCAGCGTCGTGCTGACCGGCGTGCTGGCCTGGTGCGCATCCCAGGGCAGGATCGGCGATGCGCTGGTCGGCGGCGCGTGGGAGATTGGCCCCGGCACGCTGCATCCGATGGCGTTGCTATTCGTGCTGTCGGGCTCGCTGATGATCTCGAAGACCCTCCGTATTCCCAAGTTTTGATTGCCTTTCTCCCGCGCGTGTCGTCAGGCCGCTCATGGTGGTGGTAACCGTGGCGGTATCGGCACGCCATCTGGCGGGATAGGCTCTATCTGTCACCCCCCGGTTTGCCTGACCATTGCCGATGGCTCGCGGCGCGCGAGATTGCCCGCCGCAGCCACGACGACAACAAAGCAAACAGGAGAGAGACAGATGACCCCACGCATTGCGCGCGGCGCGGTCGTGCTTGGCACGGCTACGCTGGCGGCTGCGGCCTTGAGCGGTTGCGCCACTGGCAACGGTAACTGGAGCGAGCAGGGCCTCAGCGCCGAAATCCGCCGCACGTCCTACGGCATTCCCCACATCCGCGCCAACGACTACGCCAGCGTCGCCTTCGGCATGGCGTACGCCTATGCGCAGGACAACGTCTGCCTGATGGCCAGCCAGGTGGTGACGGTCAGCGGCGAGCGTTCGGCGACGTTCGGGCCGGACGGCACCACCGAGGTGTCCTTCAAGCCGATGCGCAATGCGGACGCCGATGCGTTCTTCCGCGCCATTCTCGACGACGATGCCTTGCAGGCCAGCGCGGCAAAGCAATCGCCCGAAGCGCATGAACTGCTGCGTGGCTATATCGCTGGCTACAACCGTTACCTGCGCGATACGCCGCCGTCGAAGCGCCCGGCCGCCTGCCGCGATGCGGCGTGGGTGCGCCCGATCACGGCACTCGACATGGCGCGGCTTGCCGAGGAGAAGAGTATCCAGGCCAGCGCCGGCGCGCTCGCTGCCGGCATCGTCGCGGCCGCGCCGCCTCAGGTCACCAAGTCCGCTGCCAAGTCTGCCGCGCTACCCGCACGTGTCGATATCGCCGCGATTGATTTCGAGGCGGTGAACCGCGACCTGCAGTTGCTCGATCCGCCGATCGGCAGCAATGGCTGGGCGTTCGGCAAGGCGGCCACGGCAGATGGTTCCGGCCTGCTGCTCGGCAACCCGCACTTCCCCTGGACGACCACCAACCGCTTCTATCAGGCGCACCTGACGGTGCCGGGCAAGCTCGACGTCATGGGCGCGTCGATTGCCTCGTTCCCGATCATCAGCATCGGCTTCAACAAGGACGTGGCCTGGACGCATACCGTTTCCACGGCGCGCCGCTTCACGCTGTTCGAGTTGAAGCTGGCCGATGGAGATCCGACCACCTACCTGATCGACGGCAAGCCGCGCAAGATGACCACCAAGACGGTCAGCTATGCGGCAACGCTGGCCGATGGCCGTACCGAGCAGCGTTCGCATACGTTCTACATGACCGAGTACGGTCCGGTCGTGGCCATGCCGCAGGCAGGGCTGCCGTGGACGGCGCAGAAGGCGTACACGCTGCGGGACGCCAACCAGAACAACACGCGCTCGATCGACACGTGGCTCGATATCGCGCGGGCGCATAACGTGGGCGAGATCCGCACCGCGATCGGCAACCTGGGCATTCCGTGGGTCAACACGATTGCCACCGACCGTTCGGGCCGCGCGATGTTTGCCGATGTCTCAGTTACCCCCAATGTCTCGACCTCGATGCTGGAAAGCTGCGCGCCGGCCGGAGACGGTGCCGTGCTGGCGAAGAAGCTGATGGCCGCTACGGGCATGGTGCTGCTCGACGGCTCGCGTGGTGCCTGCAACTGGACCGTCGATCCGGCGTCACCGGTGCCTGGTCTGGTTCCGCCATCGGCCATGCCGGTGCTGGAACGCGAAGACTTCGTGGCCAACAGCAATGACAGTTCGTGGCTGGCGAATCCCGCGCAGAAGATGGAAGGCTTCTCTCCGGTGCTCGGGCCGCAGGCGGTGCCGCAGCGTTTGCGCACGCGTGTTGGCTTGATGGAGATCGGCAAGCGCCTGAACGGTGTGGACGGCCTGCCGGGCAACCGCTTCGACATCCAGAACCTGCAGACGGTGCTGTTCCGAGATCGCAATCTGGCTGCCGAGCTTGTGCTGGACGACCTGTTGCGGGCCTGCCGCACCAAGGCTGTTCAGGGCGACAGCGATCTGCGTGACGGGTGCACGGCACTGGGCAAGTGGGATCGCCGCAGCAATCTGGAAAGCCGGGCCGCGCCGCTGTTCCGCGAGTTCTGGATGCGCGCGCACGTCATTCCGAACGTGTATGCCATCGCCTTCAATCCTGCCGATCCGGTCAACACGCCGCGTGGCCTGCGCATGCAGGACGCTACGGTGAACACGGCCGTGCTGAAGGCGCTCAAGGATGCCGTGGGGGCCATGCGCAAGGCTGGCTTCGCGCTGGATGCCCCGCTTGGCGAGGTGCAGGCCGCGAAGTCGCCCAACGGTCTGATTCCGCTGCACGGTGGGGAGGAGTACGAGGGCGTGCTGAACAAGCTCCAGAGCCAGCCGGTGTCGGCCGACGGCCTGAAGGTGTTCTTCGGAACGAGCTATGTGCAGACCGTGGGTTTCGATGCCAATGGGCCGGTGGCGCAGGCGCTGCTGGTCTACGGCCAGTCGATCGACCCGGCTTCGCCCCATGCCTGGGACCAGATGCGGCAGTTCTCGGCCAAGCGCTGGATTTCGCTGCCGTTCTCGGAGCAGGCCATCGCGGCGGATCCGCAACTGAGCGTCACCAAGCTGAGTCAGTGACGTAGCCGGATGCCGGCGACATGGGGCGGCCAGGGCCGTATCCCATGCCGCCGGCAGGGTCAGCAGGGTTTTTCAGCGGCGACTACAATCGCCCGGACCAGAACACCCCGCAAGGATGGCCCTCATGCCTCATCTCTTCGATCCGTACCGGATCGGCAATCTCGAGCTTGCCAACCGCATCGCCATCGCGCCGATGTGCCAGTACTCGGCACAGGAAGGCAATGCCACCGACTGGCACATGATTCACCTGGGCCAGATGGCGCTGTCCGGAGCGGGCCTGCTTATCATCGAAGCCACCGCGGTTTCGCCTGAAGGCCGCATCACGCCGGCCGACCTTGGCCTGTACAACGATGCCAATGAAGCTGCGCTGGGCCGTGTGCTAGACGCCGTGCGCAACCATTCGCCCATCGCGGTGACCATCCAGCTTGCCCATGCTGGCCGCAAGGCATCGAGCGAAGCGCCGTGGGATGGCGGCGGGCAGATTCGGCCCGACCAGCCGCGAGGCTGGCAGACCTTCGCGCCGTCGGCAGTGCCACATGCGGCGGGAGAAGTCCCGCCGGCCGCGCTCGACAAGGCCGGTATGAAGAAGATTCGCGACGACTTCGTCGCGGCTGCCAAGCGTGCGGCTCGCCTGGGTATCGAAGGCATCGAAGTGCATGGCGCTCACGGCTATCTGTTGCACCAGTTTCTTTCTCCCATCGCCAATCACCGTACGGACGAATACGGTGGCAGCCTCGAAAACCGGATGCGCTTCCCGCTGGAAGTGTTCGACGCCGTGCGAGAGGCGTTCCCGGCCGAACGTCCGGTCTGGATGCGCGTTTCCGCCACCGACTGGGTGCCGAATGGATGGGACATCGAGGGGACGATCGCGCTATCGCACGAACTGAAGGCGCGTGGCAGTGCGGCAGTGCATGTGAGCACGGGCGGCGTGTCGCCGCAGCAGGCCATCAAGATTGGCCCGGGATATCAGGTGCCTTACGCGCAACGCGTCAAGGCGGAGGTGGGGTTGCCGACGATGGCGGTCGGGCTGATCACCGAGGCCGAACAGGCCGAATCGATCATCGCCAACAATGAGGCGGACATTATCTCGATCGCCCGCGCGATGCTGTACGACCCCCGCTGGCCGTGGCACGCGGCGGCCAAGCTTGGCGCTAGTGTCAATGCGCCGAAGCAGTATTGGCGCTCGCAGCCGCGCGGGCTGGAAAAGCTGTTCAAGGACGCGCACTTCGGCCAGCGTTGATGGGCGTTCTTTGAGCTGGTGGCCTTTGAGTGGGCGGCCGTTGAGCGGCTGGCAGGGAACGTAAAAGCGGGAAGGCAGATGCTGCCTTCCCGCTTTGTTCTTTATGGTTTTCGGATCCGAGGTGTCAGATCAATATCAAGGGCGCGTCTTGCGCAGAATGGCGTAGAGCTCGTCCTTGATCCGCAGCTTTTCCTTCTTCAGTCTCTCGATCTCTAGCGGAGGGGGGGGGTCGAGACCCGCCTCCATGTTCAGGATCTTCTGGTCCAGATCGTTGTGCATGTCGAACAGCCGGGCGAAATGGGCGTCATGCACCTTGAGCATGGAAATCTGTTCGCGATATTCCGGAAACATTGGCAACTCTCCTGCGATGGATCAATGGATGGGCAAGGCTACGTTTGATTCTAGGCATGTCGCGACGGATGCTGTTTGATATCGGTCACGCCACACCGGGCGAACTGTCGCCGCTGCGCGCCCGCACAATTCCTCCTTGACTTTTCCCGACGCGGAAAGCGGTGATTCCGGCGCCACGAAGTGCCGCGCCGCAACATCGAAAAATGCCAGAAACGAAGGGATTACCATGATTGTCGCCCCAGGGCGACAAGCGCGACCATGGCCTCAATAGATTGCGTTGGGCAGTAGAGACGGGCTCCCCCCACGTGCAGGCCCGCCTTCACAGAAGTAGTCGAAGAACGAACTCTGGGAGACATCCATGCAAGTCTATGACGGCCTCGTCTTCGTTTGCGCCATGCTGCTGATCTGCATGTACGCCTATCTTGGCGTGCAGTCGCAGAGCATCGCGCTGAAGTATGTTTCGCCGGCGGTGGTCGGCGTGCTCACGGTCGTCTACTCGCTGTTGCCAATGCGGATGATTGGCTGACAGCCGCGTATCTGCGACAAAGCCCCCGCCCATGTGAATCGGGCGGGGATGTGTCATGCGCACGCGCTACTTGTGCGCTACTGCGGCGTGCGCTGCTGTGTCAGCGCTCGTCTTATCGCAGCGAAAGCCAGATCGCCTTCGGTTCCGTGAAGTTCTCGATGGCGGCGTCACCGTGCTCACGGCCGAGTCCGGAGTCGCCGGCGCCGCCCCAGGGCAGACGCACGTCGGTATAGCCGTACGTGTTGATCCACACCGTGCCCGCCCGCAATTCCCCGGCTACCTTGTGCACGCGCGCGATGTCCGCGCTCCATACCCCTGCGGCCAGGCTGAACGCGGTGCCGTTGGCGATGCGCACGGCATCGGCCTCGTCTTCGAACGGAATCACGCTGGCCACCGGGCCAAAGATCTCTTCCTGCGAGATCCGCATTTCATGCTCGACGTTCGCGAACACGGTTGGCTCGACGAAGAAGCCGCGCTGGCCGATGCGCGCGCCGCCGGTCACCGCGCTGGCGCCTTCGCGCTTGCCGATTTCCACATAGTCGAGCACGGTCTTCATCTGCGCCGCCGAGACCACGGGGCCCATCGTCGTGTCCGGCGAGGCCGGATCGCCGACCCGTATCGCGCGGGCGCGGGTGGTCAGCCTTTCCACCACTTCGTCGTACACCTTGCGCTGCGCCAGGATGCGCGACCCGGCCGAGCAGACCTGCCCCGAGTTGAAAAAGATTCCGGATGCCGCGGCACGCGTGGCCGCATCGATGTCGGCATCGGCAAAGATCACGTTGGCAGACTTTCCGCCCAGTTCCAGCGTGACGCGCTTGAAGTTGCTGGCCGCGCCCTGCATGATCCCGCGTCCGACGCCGGGCGATCCCGTGAACGTCACCTTGTCGATTCCCGGGTGTGCAACCAGCGCATTGCCCACCACGCTGCCCTTGCCGGTGACGACGTTGAAGACGCCCGGCGGCACGCCGGCCTCCAGCGCCAGTTCGGCCACGCGCAGGGCCGTCAGTGGCGTGATCTCGGCGGGCTTCACGATCAGCGTGCAACCGCAGGCCAGGGCGGGCGCGATCTTCCACATGCCGATCATCAGCGGGAAATTCCACGGGATGATGGCCGCGACGACGCCGACAGGCTCGCGCACCGTGTAGGTCAGCGCGTCTGGCCGCGTTGGAATCACCGCGCCGTGGATCTTGTCGCACCAGCCCGCGTAATACCGCACGGTGTCGACAACGGCCGGCAGATCCTGCCGACGTACAGCCGCCAGCGGCTTGCCAGCATCGAGGCTCTCCAGCGTGATCAGTTCCTCGGCGTGAGTTTCCAGCAGGTCGGCGAACCGGCTGAGAATGCGGCCGCGATCGGCGGCGCGCATGCCCGCCCAGCCCTTGAGTGCCGCACGGGCCGCCTGCACGGCGGTGTCGACGTCAGCGGCGCTGCCTTGCGCCACCAGCGCGATGGGTTCCTCGGTGGCGGGGTTGATGTCGGTGGAATACTCACCGCTGCCGGGGGGCAGCCGCTTGCCGTCGATCAGCAGATCGTGCTTCGGCAAGTCGGGGCGTGTGGCGGTCATGGAAGGCTCCTCGCTTGAGTCATGGTTTGAAATGACGTGCGCGTTGGCCGAGGGAATCAGGCCCGCAGTGCCTTGCAGTGTGGTGGGCCGCCAGACCTAAGTCCAATTAATAGGACTGATCTATTCATGCTTTGAATGCATGAATGTGGCTGATGCTTATTGTTGGACCAGATACCATTCGGAGCCCCGGAGCAGGGCGCCAATGGCCGAATGGAGTTCGCCCGGGACCACGGGCTTGTGGAGCAGCGCGGTGCCACCCGCGTGGACGTTGCGGAGCTGATCCGCCGCCGTATCGCCGGTGATGATGATGGCCGGCAGCGCCTGGCTGGTGCGCTCGCGGATCGCGGCGATGGCTTCGTGGCCGGTGCGATGGCCACGCAGCCGGTAGTCGGCCAGGATCAGGTCGGGGGTGAAGGTGTCGAGCAGGGCCAGCGCCTCGTCCTCGGACTCAGCGGGCCGGCAGTCGCAATCCCAGGCTGCCAGCAATTCGGCCATTGCCTGGCGGATTGCCGGATCGTCGTCGATGACAAGCACGCGCAGACCATCCAGGCGGATCACGCTGCCGGGGAACGTGACTTCCTCGGGCGCGCCCCAGGCCAGTGGCAGTTGCAGACGGAATACCGAGCCGCGTTCCGGTATCGAATCCAGCGTTACGCCGGTCTGCATCGTGCGCGCCAACCCATCGACGATAGCCAGACCTAGCCCAAGCCCCTTGCGCTGGTCGCGCTCGGGGTTGCCGAGCTGGTGAAACTCGCGAAAGATCTCGCGGTGCTGCGCGATGGGAATACCGATGCCGGTATCCCAGACCTCGATCGAGGCATGGAAGCGCCGGGGCCGGCAGGCGATCAGCACGCCGCCGGTGTGCGTGTAGCGGATCGCGTTGGCGATCAGGTTGCGCAGGATCAGTTCGACCAGCGCCGGGTCGCCAAACAGCGTGGCCGTGGTATCGCGGGTGCGATAGACCAGTCCACGCGCATTCGCCTGCGGTGCGAACTCGTTCTCGAGCTTGTGCAGCATCGGCTGCAGCCTGAACGGGCGCGGCCGAGCGGTGATCACACCGGCCTCGAGCTTCGAGAAATCGAGCAGCGTGTTGAGCATCTCCCGCGCCGCGCCGGACGACGCCTCGATGTGGTCCAGCAACTGGCGCTGGTGCGCATCCAGCGGCGTGCGCCCGAGCGACACGAGAAACAGGCCCAGCGCATGCAGGGGCTGGCGCAGGTCATGGCTGGCCGATGCCAGGAACACCGACTTGGCGCGATTCGCGTTCTCGGCCTCGCGCAACGCCTGTCCTGCGCGCGCGGTCTGGTCGCGTAACTGCGAGATCAGTTCGACATTCTCGAAGCGCAGCGCAATCGAATGACACGCCACGCGCGAGTAGTTGCGTGCGAAGATCAGCAGCACCAGCAGATACAGCGGCGTGCCAAAGAACATCGGCAGGTAGGCAATGTCGCGCGTGAGCAGGAATACGATCCATACCGGCAGGATCGCGGGGATGAAGAATCCGATGGCCACCGGCAGACAGGCGGAGAAGACCGCCAGCGCCGCCGCGCTCATGCCGGCAATCAGCGACAGCACGCAGATCACCACGGCGGGCGACCGGATATCAAGGTAGAGCCAGGCCACCAGTCCCCACAGGCTGCCGATCAGCACCAGCATGACGGTCATGGCGCGCGCGTAACGTCCCGCGCGAGCCTCGGTCAGACGGTCGGGCACGGCCAGCCGGCCGAAATGGGCGATGGCGCAGAGCACGACCATCGACGCGGCCCATGGCATGGCGCCGGGGTGTCCACCCGTGACCGTCAGGCCGACTGCAAGGATGATCGCCGCAAGCGAGCAGCCAAGCATCGCGATGCCGAAGCTCTGGTCGATCAGCTCCATCTGCGCCGCAAGCAGGCGCGGCTCGTCATAGTGAGGCAGCAAGGAGGGCCACATGCCGGGCGTGGGCGTCAGCGTTGTGCCTGCACCAGACCGCGGCGCTGGGCTTCGAGAATGGCTTCCACGCGGCTGACCACGCCGAGGTGGTCGAGAATCGCCGCCACGTGCACGCGTACGGTGTTTTCCGACAAACCGAGGTGATAGGCGATGACCTTGTTCGAACGCCCCAGATTGAGCTGGTTCAGGACCTCGAGCTGGCGCGGTGTGAGCTGGCTGGGCCTGTAGGCCCGGGTCTGGGGGAGGCAGTCGCAGGGCTGTTCGGTCGGAAAGTACGTGCCGCCCGCCAGGCAGCAGGCAATCGCTTCCTCGATCTCGCGCGGGTCGGCGGATTTCGGCAGGAAACCAGCGACTTCCTTGCGTGCCTCGTCGGGAATCGCGTCGATGCCCGACGTGCCGGAGACAATCACGATCGGTGCGCGGGAGAAATGCCGACGGAGCACCTTGATGCCCTCGATGCCATTCAGCCCGGGCATCTGGATATCCAGCAACAGGATATCGACGGGCTTGTCGCCATGCGCCTCGGTGGCCTCCATGACCGACCCCGCCTCCATGATCGACGCGACGTTCGGGCTGGCGGCCAGCAATAGCTTCAGTCCGGTGCGGAACAGCGTGTGGTCATCGATCAACAGAAGCCGGGCTTGCGACATGAGAAAGTGCGGGGGGCGACAGACAAGGACGATTGGACTCGATTCCAGCGTGCTTGTCCATGATGCTTACCCCCCGGCCGTCTTTCCGGCGTTGCCCCGCATTTGGGGTAGTCCGGAAAGATTATTGGCAACGCGTAAAGTCGCTGCCACGATGCTGACATGGACGAATTCCGCGACTTGTCCATACCACTTTGAGTACCCGCTCCACCCGGCAGCGGGTATTTTTTTGCGCGCCCGGCAAGGGGAAGTGTTAGCCAGAGATGTAGTGGTCAAGTTATTTCGGACAGGCAGATAGGCTCTTCGATTTCGCCTGGTAGGCAGCGGGTGACAGATACCCCAGGGTTGAGTGCAAGCGCACCGGGTTGGTAAAAGCCAACGATGTACTGGGTGATGTCGCGCCGTGCCTAGGCGTGCTTGGCATACTGACGCCGCCACGCACGCGCCAACTTCAGGGCCAGGAAGTACTCTTCCATCACTGCGTCATCCCAATGATTGCCTTCTCGACTTATGCTGCAAACCACCTGATGGCGTGCCAGCAAAGCCTGATATTGCGCGCTCGCGTACTGGGCGGCCCCGATCCAAGTGCAGTACCAGGCCCACCGCTGGCCTTCAAATGCAGCGACCGAGCCGATGACTGAAAAGGGGGAGGGGACGTACCTGCTGCGAGTCCCCGGTTTCAGTCCTGCTTGTGCCGTGCTGACTTCACGGGCACAGGGTCGGAGGCTTGCATTGCTTGCGTGCCAAAGACGCCTCGTCGTTTCCACGCGCGTACTGCCGGGGCTTCGAGCCAGCCGGCCAAGGCGTTATCAACCGTTGCGGCGCTAGCCCCCTGCGGACCGGTTGGGGTTACGGACGGCGTCCTGCTGAAACGCGGAGCAGGTGCCGGTTGCACCACGCCGTCTACCTCGATGAAGCTCTCGCGTCCGATGAAATGAGGATGTCGCGGTGCCTCGTCGAAGGACAACACGGGCGCAAAGCAGACATCGGTGCCCTCCAGTTCAGCACACCATTCATCGCGCGACCGAGTCTGGAATGCGCGCGCGACCGCAGCCTTGGCTCTCGGCCATGACGCCTTGTCGTTCTGGTCGCCGAGCTCGGCCGCGTCGAGATCGAGCCGCTTGACGAGATCTCCGTAGAATCGTGACTCGATGGCCCCGATAGAGACATAGCCGCCGCACTTGCACTGATAGACATCGTAATACGGTGCGCCTGAGTCGAGGACGTTGCTGCCGCGTTCGCGGTCCCAAAGGCCGGCGGCATGCAGGCCATAGATCGCTGTGGTTAGCGCGACGGCGCCGTCGACGATGGCGGCGTCCACCACCTGGCCCTTGCCGCTATTGCGCGCCTCGATGATGGCGGCGAGCATACCCATCGCAAGGAACATCGCGCCGCCGCCAAAGTCGCCTACAAGCGCAAGCGGCACGCTGGGCGGCTGGCCCTTGCGACCAATTGCGTTAAGGGCGCCGGACATTGCGATGTAATTGATGTCATGCCCAGCTGCGTGGGCCAGCGGACCGGTTTGCCCCCAGCCGGTCATCCTGCCGTAGACCAGTCTCGGGTTGCGCGCCAGGCAGGCGTCCGGGCCAAGACCCAACCGTTCGGTCACGCCTGGCCGGAACCCTTCGATCATGCCATCGGCATGCTCGATCAGGTCCATCACCAGTTCGATGGCAGCGGGATCTTTCAGGTCGAGCGCGATGGCCTGACGGTTGCGGAGCAACAGGTTGAACTCGAGCGGGCGCTTCACGCCCAGCTCGACCGGCTCCTGGCGTTCCACACGCAGCACCGTGGCGCCCAGGTCGGCGAGCAACATAGCGGTCATTGGCCCGGGTCCGATGCCAGCTAGTTCGATGATCTTGATGCCGGCGAGCGGACCCATTCTTGCCTCCTGTTGATGCGTCGAGATAGTCGGTGGTTGGCGGGGGATGGCGGGCTCAGGCAAGCTCGATCGCCATTGCGGTGGCTTCGCCGCCGCCCAGGCACAACGCGGCCACGCCGCGCCGCAGGCCTCGCTGGCGCAACGCATATAGCAAGGAGACCAGCAGGCGGGCGCCGGTCGCGCCGACGGGGTGGCCGAGCGCGCAAGCTCCACCGTTGACGTTGACCTTTCCGTGCGGCAGATCAAGTTCGCGCATCGCATACAACGTCACCACGGCGAATGCTTCGTTGATTTCGTAGAGGTCGACGTCGTCCTTCGTCCAGCCCGCCTTGTCGAGCACGCGGCGGATGGCGCCGACCGGCGCGGATGTGAACTCGGAAGGCGCCTGGGCATGCGTGGCGAGCCCGGAGAAACGCGCCAGCACGGTGGCACCACGGCGAGCCGCTTCGGATTCGCGCATCAGCACGAGCGCGGCGGCGCCATCAGAGATCGACGAGGCATTGCCGGCCGTGACCGTGCCTTCCTTGCGAAAGGCGGGCTTGAGCGTGGCAAGGCGGTCGAGGTTGCAGCGCGCCGGGGTCTCGTCGTCGGTGATTTCGATGTCACCGCCGCGGCCTTTGACTGTGACTGGCGCGATCTCGTCGCGAAACCGGCCGTCCGCTACTGCCGCCTGCGCGCGGGTCACGCTCTCTGCGGCAAATTCGTCTTGCCCGGCGCGGGTGAAACCCTGCAGCTCGGCGGCCACGTCGGCGTAGTGGCCCATTAGCTTGCCTTCGTAGGCGTCTTCGAGCCCGTCTCGATACATGTGGTCGAGCAGCGCGCCGTGGCCGAGCCGGTAGCCCTGGCGCGCCTGCGGAATCAGGTGCGGCGCATTGGTCATCGATTCCATACCGCCGGCTACGGCGACCGTGCAGGTTCCGGCCAGCAGCAAGTCGTGCGCGAGCATCACGGACTTCATGGCAGAACCGCACATCTTGCTGATGGTGGTGGCCGGCGTGGATGGAGCCAGCCCAGCGCCGAGCACGGCTTGCCGCGCAGGGGCCTGGCCGAGGTCGGCGAACAGGCAGCAGCCCATGATAGCTTCGTCCACTTCGTTCGGTTGCACGCTGGCTTGCGCTACCGCCGCGCGAATGGCGACGGCGCCAAGTTGTGGCGTGCGCAGCGGCGACAGTGCACCTTCGAAGGCGCCGATGGGAGTGCGCTTGGCACCAACGATGACGATGCGGTCGTTTCGATCTTGCATGGTGTTTTCCAGGTATTGAGTTCAGCGAGCCACCATCGGCAGCGTGGGTGTCAGGCGGGTGCGGGTGAAATCTGCGAACGACAAGCCGTTGTCGGCAAGCAGCGCCTCGCCAAGCTGTTGCGCGCAACGCCCCTCGGTGCCCGGCGTCATGCGCCATTCGTGCAGCCGGTTGGTAAATAGGCCCAGTGCGTGTTCTTCGGTGATGCCGATGGCGCCATGCACCGCGTGGGCAGTGGAGACCCCGCGCGCGGCGGCCTCGCAGGCGCGCAGCTTGGCGGTGGCCGCGTGCAGCGGGTCCGGCAGCATCGCGGCCGAGCAGCCCATCCGCGCCGCAACGGCGGCCGAGCACGCGTCCTCCGTCAATACGGCCAGTTGCTGCTGCACCGCCTGGAATTGGCCGATCGCCTTGCCGAATTGCCTGCGGTCTCCGGCGTAGGCAACGCTGAGTGCCAGCACCCGGGCCAGCGCGCCCGCCATGGCGGCGGCGTGCACGGCATTGCAGATGGTCTCAGCGCTGGTGCCATGGCGCGGAAAGCGGGTGACTGCCAGCGACGCGCCAGTCCAGCGCAGCGAGGCGGAGGCATGCGGACGGAACGCGCCCGCCGTGCTCGCTGCCGCGTCCACCGGCAGCAGCAGCCACTCGTCGCAGGCTTCGGCCAACACATGGCCAGCCAGCGCAGCGCCCGGGACTTCGGTGCAGGCCAGTTCGCCGCTCTCGGAGAGGGTCGCTCTTGCCATGGCGATACAACTGCCGTCCGGTCGCCAGCCTGCCTGCGCCAGCAGCGCGCGCGCCACCATGGTTTCGCCGAACGGGTGATTCAAGCCCGCGTGGCCGGCCGCGATCAACAAGGAACAGGCATCGTCCAACGTGAGGCCAACGCCGCCTTGCTCGACGCCGACCAGCGCATCGGTGAAGCCAAGCGCGTCCACCTCCGCCCACAGCGCGTCGGCCTCGGCGCCGTCATCCGCACCGCCTTCGATGGCGCGCAGGCGCGTGTCGGCGCACAGCCCGGCTAGCGCGCGATCAAATTCGTCGGAAATGGCATCAGTCATGTTTGTTCCAGTCGATATCAGGTCGGTGCATGTGTCAGCGCAGCCCAAGCCCGCGCGCGATGATGCCGCGCAGGATTTCACGCGTGCCGCCCCGCAGCGAGTAGGACGGAGAGAGCTGCATCACGTAGGCCAGCGTGCGCATGAGCGCGGCGGACGGCAGCGTGCCGGCGGCATCGAGGGCCTCGCCAATCCAGCCTGGCACGCGTTGTTCGAACTCGGTGCCGAGGTCCTTGACCAGCGCGGCCTCGAGATCGGGGCGCTCGCCCTTGTCGAGCTTGGCGGCCACCGCCAGCGACATGCTGCGCAAGACGGCCAGCCGGCCCGCCATGCGACCGGCGATGGCAACCGCGGTGGGATGCAGGCTGCCCGAGGCGCGGAACTCGTCGAGCCAGGTCTGCGCCAGCACGATGCTGGAGTAGATCCGCTCGGGGCCACTGCGCTCGAATGCGAGTTCGGCGGTGACCTGCTTCCAGCCGTCGCCCTCGTTGCCGACCAGTGCGTGTTCGGTAAGCTGGACGTCCTCGAACAGGACTTCGCAGAAATGCGCGTCGCCCGAAATGTCCTGGATCGGTCGGACGACGACGCCCGGGAGCGACAGGTCGATCAACACCTGCGACAGCCCCTTGTGGCGGTCCTCCGGCGTGCCGGAGGTGCGTACCAGCGCGATCATGTAGTGGGAGCGGTGTGCATTGGTTGTCCAGACCTTGCGGCCGTTGAGCAGCCAGCCATGATTGTTGCGCGTGGCGCGTGTCCGCACGCTGGCCAAGTCGGAGCCGGTGTCGGGCTCGCTCATGCCGATCGCGACGAATGCTTCGCCGCGCACGATCTTCGGTATCAGCATCTGGCGCTGGGCTTCCGAGCCGAAGCGCAATATGAGCGGCGCGGTTTGCCGGTCTGCGATCCAGTGGGCCGTGACCGGCGCGCCGGCCATGAGTAGTTCCTCGAGAAGTACGAAACGGGCGAATCCGCTGCGGCCCGCGCCGCCATACTCCTCTGGCAGCGTGAGGCCAATCCAGCCCTGCCTGGCAAGGGCCTGACTGAAGGCGGCGTCGAAGCCCAGCCACGAGCGGGCACGCATGTCGGGGGACATCTCGCGCAGATAGTCTTGCAGGAACGCGCGAACGGGGGCGCGTAGCGCTTCATCCTCGGGTGGGATGGAGGCCAGTGACAGTGCGGGAAAGACTGGATTCAAATTGGCACCCATGTGGAGTACAAGATGGAAGCAGGTAGTGGGCCTGGCATCGCGGCGTCGAACTGTATGATTCTTCTTCCGTGCAAGGCAATTCGTCCAATACCGGTTTCAGACCCCGCGATACACAGCGCGTATTGGTCGGTCACGCATTGCTCTCACCTCTTACTCCTCACCCCTTACGCGATATCAATGGAGCTCCGCCAACTCAAGCAGGTCATTGCCCTGGCCGAAACCCTCAACTTCCATCGTGCAGCCGAGCTGCTGCACATGGCACAGCCGCCCCTCTCCACATCGATTAAGAAACTGGAGGAAGAGCTTGGCGTGATGCTGTTCGAGCGCTTGCCATCGGGGTTGAAGCTGACGCCTTCGGGCGAGGCGGTGGTGCGCAACGCGCGCCGCACGATGTTCTTCGCCGACGAGGTGAAACGCGCGGCGCGTGAGGGTGAGACAGGGGAGCAGGGGCTGCTGAAGGTGGGCTTCGTGGGCTCCGCGAGCTATTCGATGATGCCGCACATCATCCGGCAGTTCCGCCGGCGCTACCCGCGCGTGGACCTAGTGATCGAGGAGTCCACAACCGTGGAACTGCTCCGGCGTGTGGAGAGCCACACACTTGATGTCGCGCTGGTGCGATTTCCGGTGCTGGTGCCCACCGAGGCCGAGCTGTCGCTGTTGCAGAAAGACGTGATGGTGCTTGCGGTTCCCGCTGATTCGGCACTGGCTGACCGCAAGAGTATCTCGCTGCGCGACGCGGCCGACGAGCCGTTCATCGTCTATTCGCGGACAATGGTGCCGACCATGTACGCGCTCACCATGCACGCGTTCAACGAGGCCGGCATCCACCCGCGCATCGCTCAGGAGGCGGTGCAGGTCCAGACGCTGCTGAGCCTGGTGGAGTGCGGCCTGGGTGTGGCGCTGGTGCCATCGCAGGCGGCCAGGTACGCTGGGGACAACGTGCGCCTGCTGGCCCTCGACGACGTGCCGGGCACCATGAACGTCGCGATTGCGCTTGCCACGCTCCCCGATGCGCTCACGCCGGCCGCGCGCAGGTTTATCGCACTCGCGCACGAGGCGGTGGCCGCGGGGAGCGTGGCGGCCTGATGGCCTGATTGGCGCCCGTCACTCCACGGGGATGTTTGCTGCCTTGACGATCTCGCGGGTGGCCTCGATTTCCTTGACCTGGAAATCGCGCAACTGTGCCGGCGTGCCGGTAAACAAGATGCCGCCGAGGTTGTTGATGAACGCCGCGCCCTCTGGACTGTTCATTGCCTTGCGCACGAGCGCCGACAGCTTGTCGACGATATTGGCCGGCGTGTTGGCTGGCGCGAAGACACCGGTCCACGCATAGGCCTCGTAACCGGTGGTACCCGATTCCGACACCGTCGGCGTGTCGGGCAGGTCTTTCAGGCGCGTGTCGCTTCCCACTGCCAGCGCGCGGAGCTTGTCACCTTTGATCAGCGGCAGCACGGCGCTGATTTCCGCGATGGAGTAGTCCACATTGCCACCAGCAAGGTCGTTGATCGCGGGCGAGGTGCCCTTGTACTGGATTGGGTTGGCTTTGATGCCGTTGCGATGATGAAACCGCTCCATCGCCACCTGGTACGTCGGTGTGCCGCTGGCGTAGTTGAGCCGACCCGGTGCGCGCTTCGCTGCGGCAACCAGGTCCTGCAGCGTCTTGAACGGCGAGTTTGCCGGCACGACCAGCACCATCGGAAACCGCGCGATGCTCGCTACCGGCGCGAAGCTCTTCACCGGGTCGTACGGAAGCTTGCTGAACACGGCGGCATTCGTGACCATCGGCGAATTGCTCGCGACGAAAATGGTGTAGCCGTCGGGCGCCGCCTCGGCCACGGCCCGAGCCGCGATGAAGCTGTTGGCGCCGGGCCGGTTCTCCACCACGAACGGCTGGCCCAGTTCCTTCGAGAGCGTTTGCGAGATGAAGCGCGCGGTGGTATCGGCGCCGCTGCCTGGCGGTAGCGACACGATGACCTTGACGGCATGGTCTGGCCACGCGGCGTACGCGGGTGTCACGGTTGCGGCAAGCAGCGCCACGCCGGCGGTTGCGCCGGCCAGCACGGTTTTCAGGATAGCCACGGGTTGTCTCCTCTCTCTCGTTTTGTTGGTTGATGCGGGTGCAGTGCTATTCACGTTCGACACCGGCGGCGCGGGCGGCCTGTTCCCAGCGCCCGATCTCGGTCTTGAGGTAGGCCTGGAACGCCGTTGGCGTGGAGCCTTTCAACTCCACGCCCATCGGGGTGAACTGGCTCACCAGCGCGGGGTCGCGCGTGGCTTCCACCAGCGCGGCGTTCCAGCGCTGCACCACGCTGCCGGGTGCATGGGCTGGCAGGAAGATGCCGTGCCAAGTTGGAGCAACGAAGCTTGGCATGACCGTGGCGTCGAGCGTGGGCACGCCGGGCAGCGCGGGCAGCGTCTCCTTGCTGGTGAGCGCGAGGGCACGTACGCGGTTGTCCTTGATGTACGGAAGTGCGGAGCTGACCGCGTCGAGCATGAACTGCGTACGGCCGCCGATGAGGTCGGTCATGGCCGGAGCGGTTCCCTTGTATGGCACGTGCGTCGCCTCCAGCTTAGTGGCCCGCAGGAAGAGCGCCACGGCCAGGTGCGTGATGTTGCCGACGCCGCCGGTGCCGTAGCTGAGCTGGTTCGGCCTGGCCTTCAGGTAGGCGATGAACTCCTGGACGTTCCGCACGGGCAACTGGTTGTTGACCATCAGCACGGCAGGTATGACCGCGGCCAGCCCGACCGGCGCGAAGCCGCCGAGCGGATCGTAGCCAAGCTTCGTGTAGAGCGCCGGGCTGATCGCGAATCCCGAGGAATGGTACAGCGCCGTGTAGCCGTCCGGCGACGCTCCGGCTACGAATTCGCAGGCGATGTTGCCGCTCGCGCCGGTGCGATTCTCCACGACCACCTGTTGCCCGAATCGCTGCGACATCTTCGCGGCCAGCGCGCGTGCCACCACGTCGGTGGGGCCGCCGGCGGCGTAGGGCAGCACCATCCGGATCGGCTTCGTGGGCCAGCCGGGAGGCTCGCTCGCGAGGGCACGCAGCGGGGTGGCCATGGCTCCGAATGCCGGCAAGGCTGCCAGCGCGAGGCGACGTTTTCGGTCCATCGTGTCTCCTATGTCTTGTGGTGATGCACGTGCTGAATTGGCGCTGCTTCTCGTTGGGCAGGTTTGCCGGAACTACTTTGACAGCCGCTGCAACGCGCTGTCGAGCGCCGAGTCGTGCTCCGCCGTGTGGTGGGCCAGCGCCTGGAAGGCGGCCGACATCTCCAGCAGCGTATCCAGCCGGGTGTGTTGTCCTTCACGGATCAAGCGCTTGGTCATGCGCAGCGCCGGCCCGGAATTCACGGCGATGCGGCGCGCCAGTTCCAGCGCGGCGGGCATCAGTTCGGCGTCCGGCACGACCCGCGAGACCATGCCCCATGCCAGGGCCTGCTGGGCATTGATGGGGTCGCCGGTAAACGACATCTCGCACGCCCGCGACATGCCCACCACGCGCGGCAGCAGCCAGGCGCCGCCGTCGCCGGGTGTGAGCCCCAGCTTGACGAAGCTTTCGGCGAATACCGCGCGCTCTCCGGCAATGCGGATGTCGCACATGCACGTGAGGTCGTTTCCGGCGCCATAGGCGGGACCATTGACGGCGGCGATGACGGGTACCTCCAGGTTGTACAGCGCGAGCGGAATCCGCTGAATGCTGTCGCGGTAGGCATAGCGGCTCATCGACGGCTCGCCGAGGCCGCTGCCCATGGTGTCGCGAATCGTCTTCAGGTTGCCACCGGACGAAAACGCCGGGCCAGCGCCAGTCAGGATCATCACGCGTACCGAGAGGTCGCTGTTCATCGCTTCGCAACACGCGACGAACGCGCTGGCCACGTCATCGTCGGACAGTGCATTGCGCGTTTCGGGTCGGTTCATCGTGACGATGGCGATAGGTCCTTCGCGGTCGATCTGCAGAAAGTCGCTCATGTTCGTTTTCAGTGGTCTTCCAGGGTGGCCGTTGGTCAATACGATTTCGGCAGACCGAGCACCTTCTCGGCGATGAAGCACAGAATCAGATGCGGGCTGATCGGCGCGATGCGCGGGACGTACGATTCGCGCAGGTAACGCTCGACGTGGTATTCCTTCGCGTAGCCAAAGCCGCCGTGCGTCATGACGGCCGTCTCGCACGCCTTGTGGCAGGCCTCGGCGGCAAGGTACTTGGCGGCGTTGGCTTGCGCGCCGCAGTTCTCGCCACGGTCGAACAGGTGGGCCGCGTTACGCATCATCAGGTCTGCCGCTTCCAGTTCCATCCAGCACTGGGCCAGCGGGTGCTGGATACCCTGATTCTGGCCAATCGGCCGGTTGAACACCACACGTTCCTTCGCGTATTGCGTGGCGCGCCGCAGCGCGACCCGGCCCAGGCCGATGGCTTCCGCAGCAACCAGGATGCGCTCGGCGTTCATGCCGTGCAGGATGTAATGGAACCCCTTGCCTTCCTCGCCAATGCGGTCCTCCAGCGGTACCTTCAGGTTGTCGATGAACACCTGGTTGGTGTCCACCGCCTTGCGTCCCATCTTGTCGATCTCGCGGGTCTCAATGTGGTTGCGGTCAAGGTCCGTATAGAAGAGTGAAAGCCCGTCGGTCTTGCTCCGGATCTTGTCGAGCGGCGTGGTACGGGCCAGGATCAGGATTTTCTCCACCGTGCTTGCCGTGGAGATGAAGGTCTTCGCGCCATCGAGAACGTAGTGGTCGCCCCGGCGCTCGGCACGGAGTTTGAGTTGCGTGGTGTTCAGCCCTGTGTCGGGCTCGGTGACGGCGAAGCAGGCGCGGTCGGTGCCGGCAATCAGCGGCGGCAGCATCCTGTGCTTTTGCGCCTCCGTGCCGAACATCACCACCGGGCTCAGGCCGAAGATGTTCATGTGGACCGCCGAGGCACCGCTCATGCCGGCGCCCGACTCGGCGATGGCCTGCATCATGACGGCGGCTTCGGCGATGCCCAGACCGGAGCCGCCGTAGGCTTCGGGAATTGCGATACCGAGCCAGCCAGCAGCGGCCAGCGCCTCGTGGAAGTCGGCGGGGAAGCCGCCCAAGCGGTCTTTTTCCAGCCAGTAGTCGGCGTCGAAGCGCGCGCAAACCTTGAGGATGGCGTCGCGTATTTCCTGTTGCTGCGGGGTTGGCTGGAACATGTCTCGATGTCTTTTTTCGATGGGCGGAGTTGCGCGGTCAGGCGCCGCGGTCCAGCGACGTCACGCCGTTGGCAGCCAGCGCCGCGATGTGCGTGTCGTCGTAGCCTGCTTCACGAAGCACTTCGGCGCTGTGCTGTCCGAAGCGCGGGGCGTGCCGCGACATTTCGGGGGGCGTGCGCGACCAGGTCGAGCCCGAGGCCATCTGGCGTGTCTTGCCTTCGCTGGGGTGATCCATCACCTGGAAGAACCCCACGGCATTCAGGTGCTCATCCGCGAGCAGCGACTCCATGGTGTTCATCTTCATGACGGGGATATCGACCTGTTCGAGCAGTTCGAGCCATTCGGCGGTAGTGCGGGTGAGCATCACCTCGGCCACCATCCGGTACAACGCGTGAATGTTCTCGGTACGCTTGCCGATGGTGGCGAAGCGCGGGTCCGTCTCCATCAGGTCCGGCTGGCCGATCAAGGTGAAGAATGTCTTCCACTGCTTGTCGTTGTAGACCAGCACACAGACATGGCCATCACGGGTCTGGTAGGGCTTGCGGTGTTCGTTGAGCAGGCGGGCGTAGCCTGGTGGGCCCAGCGGGGGCTCGAAGGTGGTGCCCGCCATATGGTCGCCAAGCACGAACGCGGCCATGGTCTCGAACATGGGAATGTCGATGCGCTGGCCCACGCCGGAGCGTTCCCGGTGGAAGAGGGCGGCGCTTACGGCATTGGCGGCGCTCATGCCGACAATGCGGTCCGCCATGGCGAGTGGCGCATAGCGCGGCACGTCGCTGCCGGCCAGCAGCGAGAGTGTGGGAATGCCCGCGGCACCCTGGATCAGATCGTCGTAGGCCGGCTTGGCGGCATACGGTCCGCCCTGGCCATACCCGTAGACGCCGGCGTAGATCAGGCGCGGGTTGATGGCGGCCAGCGTCTCATAGTCCAGCCCGAGGCGCGCGATGGCCTGCGGGCGCACGTTGTAGATGAAGACGTCGGCGGTTTCCACCAGCTTGAGCAGCGCGGCCTTGCCTTCGGGATGCTTCAGGTCGAGCACAACGCTGCGCTTGTTGCGGTTGCAGTGAAGGAAGATGCCGGACATGCCATCGTGCCGGGATGCGCCGATCGTGCGGACATTGTCGCCCGAGGGCGACTCCACCTTGATGACGTCGGCACCGAGATCGCCGAGGATCTGCGTGGCGTAGGGCCCCATGAGTACGGTCGTCACATCGACGACTCGTACTCCGGAAAGCGGTCCGCTCATGATTGACTCCAGTTGGGTTCTCATCCGTGAAGGATGCTACGGACCAACCGAGCGCTCGGATAATACTTTGTTGATGTCGCCTGATACTTGATCCGTATCGGGCGGTTCCATTTGCCCCGACTGCGGTACTACAGGTCTATTCACAGCACATTGTTGCCGCAATGAAGCACGTGCGTCGGGCGCGTCCCGGAGAAGTCAGGCTGACATCGACCGGGATCCCTACTCAATGCCTAGGTAAAGTATGCCGATTGGCATCATTCGTCGGCCTTTGCGCCGGAGCGATGCACGATCTCCGCCCACTTCTTGCCCTCGGAGACGTTGTACCGCGCGAAATCCGCCGGCGAGGACCCGACGGGTTCGGCGCCCATGTCGGCGTACTGCTGGCGCACGTCAGGGCGCTTCAGCGCGGCAGCGGCATTCGCCGCCAGCTTTTCGACGATCGGAGCCGGCGTGCCGCGCGGCGCCCACAGGCCATACCACGTGCTGATGTCGAAGCCCGGCAGGCCCGATTCGGCGACGGTGGGCACGTCTGGCAGGGCGCTGGCGCGGTGCGCGGTGGTCACCGCCACCGCCCGCAGCTTGCCCGACTTGATAAACGGCATGGCCGACGGCATCGAATCGAACATCAGCTGGATCTGTCCGCCCATCAGGTCGGTCAATGCCGGCGCGCTGCCTTTGTAAGGCACATGCTGCATCGGCACCTTGGCCGCCAGCTTGAATGATTCGCCAGCCAGTTGCTGTGCCGATGCATTACCGGCCGAGCCGAAGTTGAGCGCGCCACCCTGGCGCTTGGCGTACGCGATCAGGTCCTGCACGGTCCTGACCGGCGAATCGTTGTTGACCACCAGTACAAGCGGCACCTCGGCCAGTTGCGTGATCGGAACGAAGTCCTTGAACGCGTCGTAGCGCATCTTGGAGTAGATGCTCGGGTTGATCACGTGCAGCGAGGCATTGGCCAGGATCGTGTAGCCATCGGGCGTAGCGCGTGCGACTGCTTCCGCGCCGATCATGCCGCTGGCCCCGGGCTTGTTGTCGACGACAACGCTCTGGCCCATGCTCTCGCCCATCTTGACCGCGACCACCCGCGCAAGGAGGTCGGTCGGTCCGCCGGCGGGGTAGGGCAAGACCATCCGCACCGGATGTTGTGGAAACGTCTGCGCGGACCCAACGGCGGGCAGCATGGCGAAGGCCGTTCCCACGACTGCCAGCGCAACATGCAGCCGTGACCATGCCGGCTTCTTTGTAGATGGATGATTCATGTCTCTGTCTCCTTGATTTTTATTGCCACCTTGCCAACAACCTTGCGGGATTCCAGCGCGGCGAGGGCATCCCCCAGGCCGGTGATGGGATAGACAGCGGACACGGTCGGCTCCAGCTTCCCTTCCGCAGCCCACTGAAACAGGGTGGACATGACCTGCTGCAACGCCGGGGCGTGCTCGGCGCGCTCGTCGGACGGCGTCCAGCCGATGTATCGGCCGAAGAAGAAGCCGTGCAGCGTCAGGTTCTTGACCAGCAGCAGATTGACCGGCGCCTGCGGGATGGACCCGCTGGCAAAGCCGATGCTGAGAATGCGCGCGTTTGGCGCTGCCGCGCGCAGCGCCTGGCCGAACAGGTCGCCGCCGACCGGGTCCACCACCACATCCGCGCCACGGCCACCGGTGAGTGCCTTGGCTTGCGCGGCGAGGTCCTGAGGCGCAACCGCGTGCGTGGCCCCGCGGCGCAGCGCGTCGGCGCGTTTTGCCTCGGTGCTGGCGCAGGCAATCACGGTCGCCCCAAGTTGCCGCCCGATCTCCACCGCCGCGAGTCCGACACCAGCGCCAGCGCCGAGCACCAGCATGGTGTCCTGCGGCGTCAGCGCGCAACGCCAGACCAGGCCGCAATAGGCGGTGCCGTACGAGAGCGGGATCGGCAGCGCGGCCTTCGGCGGCAGCGAGTCGGGGACAGGGTAGACGGTGTACTCAGGTACCGTGAATCGCTCCGCGTAGCAGCCCCAGTCGGCAATGGCTACGACCCGGTCACCTGGGCGCAGCCGCGTGACGGCCTTGCCGCAGGCCACCACGCGCCCCACCGCTTCCGTGCCGGGCACGAATGGCAGCGGCGGGCGGCGCTGATACTGGCCGGCGATCATCAGGCCGGTGGCATGGCTGACGCTGGCGAACTCCACTTCGATCGTGACCGCATGGGGGTCGGCCAGGGCGGGCTCGGACACGGTCGCAAGTTCCACATCCTCGACGCCGCCGAACTGCTTGCATACGAGCGCCTTCATCATGCCATCGCCTTCGCCGACGAGAGAGCTGCCTGTCGCACCACGCCTAGCCGCAACCATTCGTCGATGGCGTGGCTGCCGAAACCGGCCTCCTGCAGCAACTGCACGGTGTGTTCGCCATTCTCGGGGGCTGGCCCGGCGGGCCGCCGCATGTCCCGGGCCGGGATCCCGGCGAAGGGCAGAGCGCCCAGCCCCGGTTGTTCGATCGACTGGAATGTCTGCCGGTGCGCCGCCTGCGGGTGCTGCAGCACGTCGGCATAGCTGCGGACCGGGGCGTGAAGCACGTCGTGGCGGCTCAACTGTTCCTGCCACGCACTGGTAGTGCGCGTGACGATGATGTCGCCGACCTGCCGGTTCAGCAGCGCCGCGTGTTCCATGCGACTGGCGTTGTTGACGAAGCGCGGGTCAGCCAGCCAATCGTCGCGGTCGAGGGCGTGACAGAGCTTGGCGAACTGCGCATCGTTCAGGGCCAGCAGCGTCACACTGCCGTCACGGGTGGCAAAGACCCCGTTGGGCGCGCTGACCGGGCCGGCAATGGCCTGGCCCGCGATGGCGTGCTCGAGGAGATTGTTGGCCTGCAGCGCGCAGCAGGCGTCAAACAGATTCAGTTCGACATGACCGCCGCGCCCGGTGCGGTACCGCCGGCACAAGGCAGCGGCGCAGGCCTGGGCCGCGTAGAGGCCGGTGGCGGCGTCCGCCAGCAACATGCCGATGCGGCGGGGCGTTCCGTCGACGCCACGGTTCGCGAACATCAACCCGCTGTCGGCCTGCATCACCGAGTCGGACGCCGGGTAGTCGGCGTAGGGGCCATCCGGGCCGTAGCCGCTGATCGAGACATAGACCAGTTCGGGGCGCAGCGCCGCCAGCGCGGCATGGCCCACGCCAAGCCGATCCGCTACCTGCGGGCGAAAGTTCTGTACCACCACGTCGGCCTGCAGCGCCAGCTGGCGCAGGACATCCCTGCCAGCTTCGACCGTGGCGTCCACGCAGATGCTGCGTTTGCCGCCGTTGTACGCAATGCTCAGCGCGCTCGTATCACCGCGCACGACCCCGACCTTGCGCCCCCAGTCTCCGGACGGCGGCTCGACCTTGATGATCTCCGCGCCCTGCTGCCAGAGGATATGCGCGCAGTACGGGCCGGCGATGCCCTGGCTGATGTCCAGCACACGCAGGCCGGCAAAAGGCAGGTCGGGCAGATCGAGCAGGCCGGGCAGGCCGTCATCGGTTGGATGGGTGGGGGCAAGGGCATTCGGCATGGGCGGTTCGGCATGATTTAGCGCGATGCCTATGCTAGGGTTACGCCTCCGCCGTGACAATCCATCGTTTTGTGCCAGTGGTGTTGACTCATGATTGACAATAGCTTGGACCTCAACCTAGTGCGGCTGTTCGTGACGATGGTGGAATCGCGCACGTTGACGGCGGCTGCCGAGCGCAGTGGCATGACCCGCTCCAATGTGTCCCGCCGTCTGAAGGTGCTTGAACAGCACCTCGGCGCCCAGCTGATGCGCAGGACGACCCGGCACGTCGAGCTGACGGAGGCCGGGCAACTGCTCTACGCCCACGCACTGCGGATGCTCGACGAACTGCAATCGGCCAAGACCGCGATCGACAGCCTCGGCACGGTGGTGCGTGGCGACGTGCGCATCCGCCTGCCGACCGGGCTCGGCCACCTCTACCTGACGCCGCTGCTGCTGGAGTTCGCCCGTATCTATCCGCAGATTTCGCTGCGCGTGGTCATCAACGACAACATCGGCGACCTGATTTCCGCGGAGGTCGACATGGCGCTGAAAATCACGTCCCAACCGCCAGATGACCACGTGGCGCGACGCATCTGCGACGTTGGCTGGTGCCTGTGCGCGACGCCGTCTTTCCTGGGCAGCCGTGGCCCGATCCTGAGCGTGGCCGATCTGGAGAGCTGCGACATGATCGCGCCCGCATCGCTGGGCCGACGCTTCACGCTCAAGGTGTGGATGGCAGGCACCCCGACGACCTTGCGCGTGTCACCACGTATCCAGTCCGGCGACTATCCGTTCCTGCTGGAATCGATGATTGGAGGCCTTGGCGTGGCACTGCTGCCGCGCTATGCCGTCTGGCGGCAACTCCAGACAGGACAGGTCCGCGAGGTGCTCGCCGAATGCGAGGCGGAGGGCGTGGGGGACAGCGTTTACATGCTGACGGCATCGAATCGCTACCCGACGCTGGCGACCCGCACGCTGATGGATTTCATCCGCGTGCATCTGGAGCGGCAGGCGGAGAGTTGGCGGCGGAGTGGCAATCCGCAGGTGATGTCGGCGTAGCCGACATGGTGGGAATGGCCGAGCAGATGTGGCGCTCCCAATCCCCCTACCGCCGCTGCGCCAACCAGATCCCCGCCCCGATACAAACAAGGCCCATCCCGTGATACCAATGCGGCGACTCGCCCAGCAGAACGGTGGAAAGCACGGCCGCGAATAGCGGCGTGAGGGTGATGAAGAAAACCGGCAATTGCGCCCCAGCGCGCGAGATGGCGCGATCCCAGACGAAATACGCCAGTAGCGACGGCACGGTGCCCACATACAGCAGGATCCACGCGACCTTGCTGTTCCACTGCAGGGGTTCCGTCAGCCGGCCGAGTTCCCACGCGGCGACGGGAATGCTGGCGATGACGCCTGCCACGATCTGCGCAAACAGAAGTACCGGCAGCGGCAGGTCGGGGCGGTGCTTGCGCAGTAGCCAGGTGTAGAAACTCCAGGTGATTGTCGCGGCGATCATGTACAGATCGCCTGGCACGAATTCGAGATGGGCCAGCCGCTCAGGCTCGCCGCGCATCAGCACGAACGATACGCCCAGCAGGCAGAGCAGGGCGCCCGCCACATGCCACGGCCGGAACCGCTCATGGAAAAAGCAGGCGCCGATCAGCAGCAAAAAGAGCGGGGTGGATGCGCCGATCAGGGTGACGTTGATCGGCGTGGAGGTGGTGAGCGCCAGATACTGGAACGCGTTATAGCTGGCGATCGACAACAGGCCCATGGTGGCGAGCATGGCGAGATGCTGTCGCAGCGCGGCGCGATGCGTCATGACGCCCCGCCACGCGTAGGGGGCCAGCAGCAATGCCGCGATTATCCAGCGCACAAGATTCAGCGTGATCGGTGGCACGGTGCCCGCGGCGAGGCGTCCGACGATGGCATTTCCGGCCCAGGCCAGCGGCGGGAATGTCAGCAGGAACAAAGTGGTCGCGTCGATGCGGGTGGTCTTCATCTTGTGAGAGAGCGCGGCTGACGGGCCCCGCGAGTGAACGGGACAGAGACGTTGCGGGAGCCGGCAATATACGTCCGATACGGTGATCCGTGTTGTATCGGACGGTAGCCATCATGGGTACTCCCGCTCGGAGAGCGCTGGCCGGGATGAGGTCGGGCGGCGCAGTATACTTCCCGCCTTTGTCACACCACTCAGGATTCCCCATGAGCGCATTGCCCGCCTGCCCGAACTGTCATTCCGAATACACCTACGAGGATGGCGGCCTCTTTATCTGCCCGGAATGCGCGCATGAATGGTCGGCGCAGGCGTCCGCGCCGGCCGAGGCGGAAGTCAGGGTCCATCGCGATTCGGCGGGCAACGTGCTGCAGGATGGGGATACCGTCACCGTTATCAAGGATCTCAAGCTGAAGGGATCTGCCGGCACGATCAAGATGGGTACCAAGGTGAAGAGCATCCGCCTGGTCGATGGCGATCACGATATCGATTGCAAGATCGACGGCTTTGGCGCCATGAGCCTGAAATCGGAGTTCGTCCGGAAGGTGTGACGGCCTACGGATTCCGTTCCGGGGCAGCGGCTGAGCCCACCTATCCGCCTCCGGAATGATGCCCCGGCGCCTTGCTCAATAGATGCGTCCTCTGGTCCGCGCTGAGCGACAGGTGCCGCTCGTAGTGCCGCAGGATGTCGGCAATGATTTCCTCGTCGCGCAGATACTGTATGTCGTAGCCCTCGCGGCCATCCTCGAAGAACGTGATTGGCTCGAAGACATGAGCGCGGCGATTCTCGGGTTCCGCCGCTTCGCGCACCAGGAACGCGGGCAGGGCGCGGCGGACAGGCCGGGCGCCGTAGAGGAAGTCGCGCACGCCCTCGAACGGAATGGACAGCCAGACGGCGCCATCGGCTTCGTTGTGCTGCACGCTTGATGCAATACCGCGGCGTTCCAGCTCCTTGCTGACTTCCCGCATGGCGGCCTGCACCGGGCCGGCAAGGAAGCGGCGCACGTCGGTCTCGGTGGATTGATGGACGATTTGCGTCAACCGGCGGCGCCAGTGCTGGCCGCTCCAGAACGTCGTGGCTGGCGCAAGCTCCTGCGAGTAGTGCGCGCGGTCGGCAAGCAGGCCGAGCCAGAGCCCATAGCAGAGCGCCATCATGATGATGGCGACCGGCAGGGCGGCCACCAGCGTCATCGCCTGCAATGCCTTGAGCCCGCCGGCCACCATCAGGACAGCAGCCGTGATGCCCAGCACGAGCGCCCAGAACAGCCGTTGCCAGACGGGCGAGTTGGCCGCGCCTCGTGACGCGATGGTGTCGATCACGAAGGCGCCCGAGTCCGCGGAGGTGACGAAGAACACCGCGATCAGCACGATGGCCAGCGCGGCCAGACCCTTGGCAAGTGGAAAGAACTCAAAGAAGCGGAACAGCAGCGCGTCGACGTTGCCGGCTGTCTGGGCTAGCGCACCCATGGCCTGATGGGTGTCGATCCAGATCGCCGTATTGCCAAAGACCGTCATCCACAGCAGGTTGAACGCCGTCGGCACAAGCAGCACGCCAAGCACGAACTGACGAATGGTGCGCCCGCGAGAAATCCGCGCGATGAACATGCCGACGAACGGGGACCACGAGATCCACCACGCCCAGTAGAGAATCGTCCAGCCGCCATACCAGCCGGACTCTTGCGGGGGTACGTAGGCATAGGTGCGGAACGACAGGCCGACGATGTTCGACAGATAGTTGCCGATGTTGTCGGTCAGCGCATCGAACAGAAAGCTGGTCGGCCCCTCCACGAGGATAAAGAGCAGTAGCAGGATGGCCAGCATCAGGTTCAGTTCGCTCAGTCGGCGAACGCCTTTGTCGAGGCCCGATGCTGCCGAAATGCCGGCCAGGGTAATCACCACTGCGACCAGGCCGATCCGGAAGCCGGCCGATTCCGTTTCCCAGCCCGCTACCTGATGCAGGCCGGCGCTCAGTTGCAGCACGCCATAGCCGAGCGTCGTTGCGATGCCCGCGATGGTGCCGACCAGCGCGAAGGCATCCACCGCGTGGCCGGCTGGCCCCTCGATGCGATGCCGCAATACGGGGTACAGGCCGGACCGCATGGTCAGGGGCAGGTTGTAGCGGAATCCGAAGTAGGCCAGCACCAGACCCATCACGCCATAGACGGCCCACGCATGAAACCCCCAGTGAAAGAAGGTCATGAGCATCGCCTCGCGTGCCGCGAGCGGGGTTCCGCCCTGGACTGTGGGTGGCTTCAGATAGTGTTGCATCGGCTCGCCAACGCCGAAGTACATCAAGCCGATGCCCATGCCTGCGGCGAACAGCATGGCGGTCCAGGACAGGAAGCTGAACTCGGGCTCGGCATTGTCCGGCCCGAGGCGGATGTCGCCGAAACGGCTGGCTGCAAGCAACAGCAGGAAAAGGAGGAAGCTGGTGACGGCCAGGGTATAGAACCACCCGAAACGCAGTGTGACCCAGGCTTGGGCGACGGAGAATGCCTGGTCGGCGATCTTCGGATACACGCCACAAAGCACAAGCAGACCGCCGATGATCAGGAGGGATGGCACCACGACCTGTTTGCTGAGCGTGGTGCGAAGCCAGCCGGACGAGGATTGGGCCGCTGGCTCGGGATCAGATGTGTCCGATGGGGACGCCTTGGGGTCAGGAACTTGCGCTTGCGCCATCGAGGACTGGTCAGGCGCGGCGCGATCGTTTGGGCGTGGTGTCATGACATCCACCTGAGGGCGGCAACACGCCCATTATCGATCACATGCCGCCAACGCGATATGCGAGGGCCACGATAATGGGCCCAAGCACCGGCAGCATCACGTTGGCGATGGCATACGTCACCGTGTAGCCGAGCAGCGGCACCGAACTCTGGCTGGCGGCCAGCACCGCGCTAATCGCCGGCGTGCTGACGTGCTGCCCCGCGATGGCGCCAACCAGCAGTGGACCCTGGATTTTCAGGAACTTGTGGCCGATCCAGAGTGACATGCAAGCCGGCGTCAGCGACACGGCCAGGCCGACGAGCGGCAGCACGGCGCCATGCTCGCGAATCAGCGTGACCGCATCAGGTCCGGCGGACAAGCCGACGCAGGCCACGAACATCGCCAGTCCCAGGTCTTTCAGCAATTGGACCGCGGCGCTTGGCATGTCGCCCACGCCGGGCCGTTTGAAATTGATCCAGCCGAAGACAAGACCGCTGAGCAGCGCGCCGCCGCCGCTGCCGAGCGAGATCGGGATGCCGGCTGCCTTCAGGGTGACGCTGCCGATCAAGAGGCCAATCAGGATGCCCGCGCACAGGAAGACGAGTTCGGTGGTATCGGTGGTGCGCAGATCCCTGCCCAGGTTGCGGGCCGCTGAGGTCAGTGTCGGTTCCACGCCCACCAGGCTCACCCGGTCGCCATGCTGCAGGCGTGTGGCGGGCGTGATCGGCAGGCTCATGCCGGATCGAACGATCTGCTGGACCCAGACGTAGCGGAGATGTTGCTGGGCGGCTTCCCGGCCGAGTTCGGCCAGCGAGCGGCCATTGACAGCGGGATTGTTGACGATCACCTGGTGCTCTTCGAGCCGCAGCACGTCGGACTGGCTCAACGGCAACGACACCTCCTGGCCAATCACCTCGCGAGCCGAGACGAGTTTGTCGCGCACGCCGATCAGCGCCACGATGTCGTCCCGTTCTATGGTCAGATCAGGCACCGACTCCATGAGCTTGCCGTCGCGCACCAGCCCCATCACCAGTGTCCGCCCGCCAAGCGCGGTTTCCAGTTGGCGCACGGTCAAACCGGCCGCATGTTCCACGCGGTGAGCACGTCCCACCAGGCGGGGCAGCACCGGCTGCGTGGCGACGTCATCGTCGGAGGCGGCCTGCAGTTCCTTGGCCAGTTCGCTCGATGCCTCGCGCAGGTTGAAGCGAAGCAGGAAGGGGGCCACCTGGCTGGTGAAGAACACGATGCTGATCAGGCCGACGAGGTAGGTCAGCGTATAGGCCGTGGCGATGTTCGATTGCATCCGGGCCAGTTCTGTCGGGACCAGGTTCAGATGCTTGAGCGCCTCCGCAGCCGTGCCGACCACTGCGGATTCCGTCGCCGCGCCGGCTGCGAGGCCCGCCGCCGTGCCAGGGTCCAGGTCCAGCATTCGCACGGCCACCAGCACGATTGCCAGCACCACGAACGCTTCGATGAGCGGCAGGACCATGAACCGCAGGCTGGAGCGGTTCAGGTTCGCGAAGAACTGCGGCCCGCCCGAATATCCCATCGCGAAAATGAAGAGCGCGAAGGCAACGTCCTTCAGCTCGCCGTGCATCTGGCACCCGGTCTGCCCGACAAGCAGCGCCACGATCAGCGTGCCGCAGACACCGCCGAGCACGATCGGGCCGACGCGAAGCTTGCCGATGGCGTAGCCAAGGCCGACGGTGATGAACAGCACCGCCGTGGGCATCTGGTTGAAGAATCCGATCGAGCATTGCATGGGCGGGAGATCCTGTAGACACGAGGGTCGTGCGCAAACGCCTGCGGATACCGGAGGATCCTGACTCGCGGCCAGGGCTGTGGCTGGCACCCCCTGGCAAGGCCGGACTCCCCCAGTCTCGGCAGCATATCAACGCGAGTATCGGCAACCCGGAGGTCGGGCGCCATTGGCACAAAGGGTAATCCCGCTGCCGTTCTGTCTACTTGGTCTGGCGAAGCTGGCGCTCGCCCACATCGTCGCCAACAAGGTCGAAGCGGCTTACCACCGCGCCGACCCGTTGGTACAGCGGTGGCCGATGATGGAAGGGTGGTCGAAACACGACATGGCGAATCAATAACCCGTGCGCCAACGCCCCTTAAGGGTTAAACAATGTTGGCGATTTCAACGCTCAGGGCCATTGAACGCCCTGAACTTCTTCACGTCTGCCACCTTGTAGAACAATTTCAACGTGGCCCCCTTCGATGGGGAGATACGACCTGCAAAGGCCGATCTTACAAATGCGGCGCTGCCATTGCCATTGCTTTCCATCACACAAACATATTGCTGCCCGTGCTGGCGCAGCACCGCAAAGGCCGCAAGGCTCGGCTGTTCAACGCTCGTCGGCTGAAACGTTCCAAGGGCGACCGCACGCTTGATGTAGCCGCGACGTGAGCCGACGAAAACATAGTCAGTGTTGCCGTGCTTACTGGTTGCATAGCCAACCCGAAGCTTGTTGTTATCACTGGCGGGCGTAAACAACTGATAACCAGGCACCGTAATATCATCTATCAGTTGCGCCTCCCCTTCAATTGGAGTGATGGAAACTGAAGAATCAGTAGGTTTGTCGACTAGCAGGCAGCTATCGATGACCGCATCGGGCACCTGTTCAGCATGGGCGAAAGCGGAAAACATCAAAAGGAAGGTCAGAATGACGGTGCGTATCATTTGTACTCCTTCGCACGAGTGACTGTGAGCCAGTCCCGACCATAACGCCAGAAAATCGTGCCGCCCACGCCTGCGGTAGATTCATAGACCCACGAGTAGCGACCGACCTCTTGCTGCTCATTCTTTACATGCCCATCTACCTTCTTCTTTACATTCTTATACAGAATTTTCGTCTTCCCTGAGTCGCTGATTCCATAGATGTTGTGGGCGGGATTCGTGATATGGATTCCAAACTTTACCTTCTCGTGATTCTTGTAGTTTGACTTGATGTCTGCCCCATCCCAAAAATACGCGCCATTCGAGTAGTCAGTACCCCCTGCAAAGGCACTTCTTGCGGCCTTGACTGCATCAGACATGGCCGGACTTTTCTCAATGTCCTTCTCCGTGGCCCGCATTAACCTAGCGTAACGCACGTTGCCATCTGTTCTCACAAACGAAAAATTCTTGTCCTTCGATGTGAAGGCTTCGATGGTCGAATAGCCCCGGGCCTTCATTTGGCGAAGCCGGCGCTCGCCCACACCGTCGCCGACCTGTTGATACAGCGGTGGCCGATGATGGAAGGGCGGTCGAGCATGTCCTACGGGACTGAATTGCTTGTGTACCAATCTGGCTGGCGCGGGTTCGCAACTGGGTAGCCTACCGATCCACGGATCGCGATGGCGTGGGTCCACGTCTCCTGTGATCTGACTATTTCCCGATCTTGCGAATGTCCCGCACGGTGTAGTAAAGAGCGCTCATTTTTGGCGCCTTCCCGGAAGTACTCAGAGGGGCGACGTAGGCAACTCGTATATTTTGAAACGAGCCGCTTCTCCCCAGCCCTTCAAAGTTAGAGGCCACACAATAGTATGCTCGCGCGTTGTAATGAACTATTCCATAGATCGCCTGAGTTGGGTCGATTTTCTCTGGCCTCTCGTTTCCTGTACGCTTGGCAGTTAGGATTGATACCCTTTGTCGGCCAACTACCAGTAAGTCCGGTTGATTCGTGGTGCCGGATGCGTACCCATAGCCGCTTCCTTTATGCTGATAAATCAGTAGCAAATGGCCAGGTATCTCGTCGTCGCTGATGACGGCGTCGCCGGTAAATTCTTGGTACGTTGCCGTTTTGTAGTCTTCTGCCAATACGCAGCTATCGAATACCGACGAGGGTACTTGTGCGATTCCCAAGGGAGAAAGGGCGATGCCAGCGAGCAACGTTAATGTTTGCTTCATAGGTACTCCTTTGCGTGCGTATATTTAATATAATCTGGATTTTGCTTCCAAAAAATTGTTCCGCCGTATGCGGCTGTCGATTGATAAATATAAGTGTATCGCCAGAGTTCCTCTTTTTTTGTTTCGATTTTTCCATTGATATTGATCTTTGTGGTTTTCTCCTTCTTTACTAATCTGGTGGATTCATTGATTCCATAGATATTGTGTAATGGATCTGTAAATTTTATTCCATTTTTTACCTTGAAATGGTTTTTGTAGTTTGATTTAATGTCCGCGCCATCCCAGAAATAGGCTCCGTTCGAATAATCTTTCCCGCCATTCAGCGCATTATTAGCTGCCTTCACCGCGTCCGACATCGAAGAGGATTTTTCTATCTCCAATTCCTTCGATTTCATTAATTTTGCAAACCGTTTATTTCCATCAGTAACAACGTAGGAGAATGATTTTTCCTTTGATGTGAATGCGGAAATGGTATTGTAGCCTCTCGCTTTGCTCTGCCGAACCATGACATTTGCCAGTGCGGCCATTTCCTCAAAGACATCTGCCGTCGAAGACTCACCATAAACAATAGCCGCAAGCAAGCGAGTTTCGGCGTCGAGTTTGTCAGTCATGCGCATTCCTGCCCATTTTTGTCCAGCCACATAACGATGTGAAGATCATGGCCGCCATCCACAGAGATTGTGCGCCCACCATTCATTTTGGTGTTTCTTGCTACTTGCGCACCACTCGCAAACAGATCATAGCGATAGTCTTCAACTGGCTGCCCATCCTCTCCTGTAATTTCGAAATATTGCTCTATAATTTCAGCCGAATCAGTGGAGGCGAGTGAAGCGTAAGATGCCGATTCAGTGTTAACTATTCCTCGGCTGGAGCGATTAACTTCAATCGTGAAATTGGTCTGAGAGTGGATGACGAGCGGCGGTTTTTGGCACTTGCAGTAGACCCTCGCGCCACTGACCAGTATCTGTTTGCCGTGCACATTGAATGCGGGATAACAATCATTCATAACGGGACCGCCAACGCTGCAGACCGGGCAGGTTGCATGGTCACCTTCGACCCCAACCTTGACCCCGTGATGGGTCATGCTTTCGCCCGTGGCAATCAGGATGCCGTTCGTTGTGGTCTTGTCCCCATTGCGCAGGGCATAGCGAGTATCAGGCATTACGCCTCCTTGTCGTCCATGATTTGATCAAAGACTTCGAGCGAGATGAAATGCCATTGCGCAGCGTCGAAGTCATACATTGCCATCTGGTTTATCTCGCAGCCCACCGCCACCTTGCCGGGGATGGCATCGATAGCGCGCGCGACGTGTTGCATTCGCTGACGTTCATCAAGCGCCAGCACTCGGCCATGGGAGTCAGCGTGCGCAAACAATCCAGCGCTCTGCCTCATCCGGTCGTAGCGCCCAAGGTCTTTCTTGTCGATGTTCAGGTCGATGGCGTTCCTGCCAGCGGACGGGACTTTTACCGTGTCGATGGCATATAGGCTCACGAGGCTGCCTTTTTTCCGGGTGACCAAACGCTCGTCACTCGCACCCCAGCCGCAATGCAAGAAGAAATTCAGATTCCCGTTGTTATCTGCAACCATTTCGCGCGGGTCGAACTCATACGCGGGGATGGTGTGGTATTGCTCGCCGGGACTGGAACGAAAGACCGCATCAATGCAGGCATCAAACGGGGAGAGGTAGACAGACATGCCGCTACCCTTGTCCTTTTTTTCATCATCGACGTATTCGCACGATACCCGGCAATAATCCGGCTGGCCTTTCTTTGGCTGATAGCGGACGAGGATGTACAAGTCCGGCGTGGTGTGTAGGACATGCCCGCAAGGGCGGACCGCTGTAGGCTGCGTATTCAAGGCTTGACACTCCTTTAAGAGAATTGACGCCCCAATTCGACGTAACCTATGTTTTCAGAAACGCCGCCCGCTTTCTATAGCGCTACTCCGATTCGAAATGAAGTAATTTGATAACAGGATTTAGAAAGACTAAATACCCGTTCAAGACGCAAGGGCACGCCGGCATCGTTCTCGGCGTCATTGGCGAACGAGTCCCGGATAGCGGTCAGGTCGCATGGGGGAGAGGGATGCCAAGGCAGACGCGGCCTTTCTTTGCTGAACGGCATGATTGCCGCCTAGTCGGCTGCTGAAGCGCTCCCCGCCCAAACAGCATGCTTCATGCCCGTGCTGGTGAGGATCTCTTGTTTTCACAATGCGGAAGCTGCGTGCTCTTGAATCGATGCTTTCAGTCGTTGGGCACTCAATTCCGGCATTCTTTGCTCGTTACTGCAACTGCAGACGGACTTGTCCCAGGGAGCGCATACGTACGGGGTTTTAGGCGGGCCATGCTCAGCACGAACATCTGGTCGACGCGCTTCCGGTCGCCCGCCCACGCCACAAAGCTCAGCGGAGCCCTGCCTCCGCGCTGAAATAGGTCTTCAGCAAGGCGGCTCCGCGCTCGCCGACGCGTGTCTGCCAGACGCCGACCGCGCTCAGCCCGGCGGCTTGCAGGGCCTGTTGCACGGCGGGCGCTGGATTGTCGTCGATGGTCACACCGTTGGTGCGCATTCGGGCGGTGTTCTCGGTCAGGCGGGTATTCAGCCGCGACCATTGTTTGTCTTCGGTCGCTTTGGCGGCGGCGGTCACGGCGTCTCGCTGGGCGGGTGTCAGGGATTGCCAGGCGGCTGCGTTGACGGTCGTAAAAGACAACGGCATGGCGTAGCCGATGGCCGTGAAGTAGGGCAGGTAGTCCCAGAGCTTGCGGCCCGCGCCGCCATCGCCCGACGAAAGCACGGCATTGACCGAGCCATCCTTCAGACGCGGCATGGCATCGGCGAACGACAGGTTCTGCGCCTTTGCCCCCGCGGCGCGCATGACGTCGGCGGACGTTTCGTCATAGGCGCGCACGGACAGCGTGCGCAGATCGTCGAGCGTGCCCACGGGTTTGTGTGTCCAGAGGCCCGTTGGCGGCCAGGGTGTGATGTAGAGCAGGTGCTGGCCCTGCTTCTCGAATGCCTGCGCGTAGTCCGCGCGGGCCAGATCGGCCAGGCGATGGGCCTTGTCCACCGACGTCGCCACGAACGGCAGCGATGACAGCAGGAAAATCGGATCGACCTCGCCCAACGCGCCGCCGAAAGCATCGCCGGCCTGCAGTTTGCCGTCGCGGATGGCGGCTGGCATCTGGGCGGACTTGATGCCCGCGCTGGCGTCGAAGGTCGGCTGCGGCGCCAACGTGCCCTGCGTGCGGGTAGCGACTTCCTGGGCAAACGTGGTCAGTCCTTCGCCGGGCATCGACGTGGCCGGGTACTCGGTAGCCATCTGCCAGACGACGGGCGCGGGCTGCGCGTGTGCGTTGGGTGCGAAGGGTGCGATGAGTACGATGAGTGCGAGTAGGGCGGAGGCTGTGTAGCCAGTGGCAATGGCAAGCGTCAGCGTGGCCAGGGCAAGACGATGGCGAAGAGGATGCATGGCGGGGCGGAGGGTGGGTGGGCAATGTCGGCATGCCGGGCTCCGCCTCTGCGGGCGATGCCGGGTGCCAGTGCATTATAGGCATCGCCATGGGGGGATGCCGCGTGGTTTCCCCGTCCCCCGTCCCCGTCCCGTACCGGGCGCACCGATCGGGCAAGCGCGGCCTATCGCTTCAACGATGCCTGAAGACTGAGCAGGTTCTGCGGCAACACACGGATCAGGCCGCCGCGCGGGCTGTCGATGTCCGAGATCAGCGCCAGTGACAGCGACACGGTGAACGGAAGCACCAGCATCAGGATGATCTTGGCGCTTTCAGATCGGGCGCCGTAGCCCTGCATCATGCTGCTGAAAAAGGCGATGACGATCATCAGGCCCCAGGCCGAGGCCGGAATCCGGTTGATCCACGCGGCCTCGGCGTAGCCTTGGCTGTTGATAACGTCGTTCATGCCGGACACCACCAGGCCCGTGATCGGCGTGGGTTTCGCGCGTGCCGCCGAGCGCATCAGCTTCCACATCTCGTCCTCGATCTGCGAGGTGGCCGCTTCGATTTCCTGCATTTGAGCGCTGTCGCGCGTGCGGTAGTAGAGAATGCGCTGGTCCAGGTATCGGACCAGAAGCGCCTTGACCTGTTCGGCTTCCGGCCCCTCGATCAGGTCCGCCCGCAGATATTCGGTGCCGATCGCATTCGCTTCTTCTTCCTCAAGGTTCTTGCGCTGATCGTACCGTCCCACGGCCATCGACAGCGTGAATCCGATCAGCAGGGCCAGCAGGGTCAGCGTGGCGCCCTGGACGATGCCGAAGTCGTCCTTGACTTCGGCAGGGAGTGGCCGGATCCGGCGCAGCACCAGCGCGCCAAGTGCGGTGGCCGACGACATGACCACCAGCATGACAACGAAAAGGATGGCGGGATGATTGATGAGCGGGTTCATGGGAATCTCTGCTCGTCGCATCGACGTCGCGCGGTTGCGGGAGCCCTACTTTGGCACGATCCGGGCGTTCTGGCGCGGCTCTTGGTTCTCTTTCATGCGTTTGAATGTGGCGTACCGAACGCGGACGAGCCCGGCCGCCCTATCAATCAATCAGTTTCCCGTTAGCGTCGAAGAACGGATGCAGCGCGCCATAGTCGCCGCTGGTGGCAAGGTGCGTCACCATCCCGTGCGCGGGATGCCACCAATGCAACAGGTACCCCGGCGGCTCCATGCGGAAGCGCGACGCGGCCTGGGGATCGAGGTCGAGGGCAACCTGATGCGCGGGCCCCGGCGCGGTCATGGCGATGGTGCCACCGAAGCGGCGCGTGATATGGCGGTGCAGATGGCCGCAGACCACGCGCTCCACTTGCGGGTGCCGCGCGATGACCGCCTCGAACGCCGGCGCGTTCTCCAGGCCCTGGTCGTCCATATGGCCAATGCCGGTGTGGAACGGCGGGTGGTGCAGCATCACCAGCGTCGGTTGCTTCGGTGCCGCCGCCAGTGTGGCATCGAGCCAGGCCAGCCCGGCATCTTCGGCCCGGCCCCCCGGTTTGCCCGGTACGGTGCAATCGAAACCGACCAGCCGCAGCGGTCCGGCGTCGATGGCGTAGTGCACCGGGGCGTCGCCATCGCCATGCGCGAACAGGTAGTCGTGATCGGCGAACACGGCACGCAGCGACGGACGATGATCGTGATTGCCGGGCAGCAGCCTGACCGGCATAGGCAGGGGCTGCAGGAGATCGCGCAGGAAGCGGTACTCCGATTCGCTGCCGAAATCCACCAGATCGCCGGTGACGATGACGATGTCGGGCAGTTGCGGCGCGGCGAGCAGGGTGTCGATGGCGGTGCGCAACGCGCCGGCGGTATCGACCCGGCGGTACGACAGCTTGCCGCCCGCCTTGATATGGAGATCGGTCAGTTGCGCGACCAGATAGGGAGCGGCGTTCATGCTGTCTGTCCAGGTCGTGCGGGTCATGCCGCTTCGTGAAGCGTGATCAGGTGATCCGTGTCGATCCGCAGGCCGACACGTTCACCGGCCCGCCATGCATCGCGGCGGGCGGTTTCGACAACCATCGGCTGGCCGGTCCCCACGTCCACCAGCAGGCGGGTGTGGTTGCCAAGAAAGAGCGCGGTGACGATGGTGCCTTCCACATGGGCTTGATCGGCCTGAACCAGCGCCACGTCCTCGGGGCGGAACATCAGGCGTGCCTGCGCTGAGACCGGGGCGTCGTTCGAGGGGGCCATCGGCACCGTACCGCCCGGCACGCGCCAGCGTCTGGCTTCGGCCACGGCGGGCAGATGGTTCATCGTGCCAATGAAGTCGGCCACGAAGGCATTCGCGGGCGAGCGGTAGATCTCCTGCGGCGTGCCGGCCTGCGCAATGCGGCCCTTGTCCATCACGATGATGCGGTCGCCCAGCGCCATGGCTTCGGCCTGGTCATGCGTCACATAGACGGCCGTGATGTGCAGACTGCGTAAAAGCTGGTTGATGTCGGCACGCAGCGCGTCACGCAGCTTGGCGTCGAGCGCGGTGAGCGGCTCATCCAGCAGCAGCACGCGGGGCTGCACGGCGATGGCGCGTGCCAGCGCCACGCGCTGGCGCTGGCCGCCGGAGAGCTGGTCGACGCGCCGGTCAGCGAATGGCTCCAGGTGCATCATCGCCAGCATGTCATTGACGCGGCGCTTGCGCGTGGCCGAATCAGTACGACGCACCCGCAGGCCGTACGCGATGTTCTCGGCCACAGTCATGTTCGGGAACAGCGCGTAATTCTGGAACACCATGCCGACGCCGCGCTGTTCGATTGGCTGGTCGGTAACGGCGGTGTCCCCGAACCAGACTTCGCCCCCGGCATCGGGTTGCTCCAGGCCGGCGATGATGCGCAGCGTGGTGGTCTTGCCACAACCCGACGGGCCGAGCAGCACCACGGTTTCCCCCGCGCCGATATCGAGGTCGAGCGGCTGCAGGGCGGTCGTCCCATCGGCAAAGGTTTTGGCGCAGTGGCGCAGGCGGATGGCGGTGGGCTCATGCATGGCGGGTCTCGGCGGATTGGGGTACGGCAGTCACCGGCAGGTCGGCGGTGGCTTCAGGTTGGGGAGCGTGGCGGCGCGCACGCGCTCCCAGCGCGCTCAGCGCCTGCATGAACACCAGCAGCGGAATGATCATCACGAAGAAGACGATGGTGTAGGCCGAGCCGATTTCCAGCCGCATGGACGCGTAGCTGTCGGCCAGCCCAACCGGGAGCGTTTGCGTGGTGGGCGTATGGAGCATCCACGTCAGGTTGAATTCGCCCACCGACAACGTCACCACCATCAGCGCGCCGGCCAGGATGCCCTGGCGGCAATTTGGCAGCACCACCGTGAAGAAGCGCTGCAGGCGCGTGGCGCCCAGGCTGGCGGCAGCATCCTCGAGCGTGCGGATGTCAATGGCGGAGAGAATCGCCAGCACCGATCGGACCATGAACGGCAGCGTGAACAGCACATGTCCGATCAGAATGAACACCCAGCTCGTCCGCAGTGCCTGCCAGCCGCCGTACAGCAGGATCAAGCCCAGCGCAGTGGCCAGCCCGGGCACGGCGACGGGCAGCATCAGCAGTTCCTCGATCAGCCGGGTCACGCGGTTGCGCCGCAGCGCCATGTAGTACGCGGCCGGCACACCGATCACGAGCGTGCAGGCCAGACAAGCCAGCGCGATACCCAGCGAAAGAAAGATCGTGTTGCGGTAGAGCGACCAGACTTCGACCAGCCAGCGGGTAGTCAGGCCGCTGGATAGGCCGACGAAGATGTTGTTGGTCAGGCCGGCCAGCACAGACAGCACCACGGGCACCGTCATGAACGCGCAGACCGCGAGTGTGAGTGCCAGTTGCAGCCAATAGGCGGCGCGGCGGGGTTTAGAGATCATCGGGCATCCTCGGCAGGCCTCTTAGGCGGTAGCGGCGACCGCATCGCCGGAGTACCAGCGGGCCAGCGCCAGCAGCATCCAGGTGACAGCACCAAGCAGGATCGACAGGGCGGCGGCCATGCCGAAGTTCGCGTAGTTGGTGAACTCGTTGTAGATCGTCAGCGGCAGCACGTCGAGCTGGGTGGCCAGCGTGAAGGCTGTGCCGAACGCGCCCATGCTGGTGGCGAAGCAGATCGCGCCGCTCGACAGCATGGCCGGCATCAGCGCGGGCAGCATCACGTCGCGCACCACATGCCAGCGGCTGGCGCCGAGCGATCGCGCCGCTTCCTCCAGCGAGGTGTCGAGCTTGTCGACGGCGGCCATCACCGTCAGGATCACGCGCGGAATCGAGAAATACAGGTAGCCAACGAACAGGCCGGCGAGTCCATAGGCGAAGGTCCAGCGTTCGCCGGTCAGCGCATCGCCAATCGAAGCCAGCAGGCCGTTGCGGCCCCCAAGCATGATGACCATGAAGCCGATCACCACGCCTGGGAAGGCCAGCGGAAACGTCAGCATTGCCACCAGCACTGGTTTGCACGGCACCGGATGGCGTTGCAGGAACGTGCCCGATATGCCGGCGATCACCAGCGTCGCCAGCGTGACCAGCGCCGAGAGCAGCACGGTCACCATCAGGCTGTGCAGGTAGCGGCCGCTGGTCAGCACGGTCCAGTAGACCCCCGCGCCGTCCTTGCCGGTCAGGCTGACTTCGATCAGCCGTGCCATCGGCAGGCAGAAGAACGCCAGGAACACGACGAGCGCGGGCAGCGCGAACAGGAAGAGGGCGGGGGATCGTCTGGTCATGATGGAGTCTGGCGGCGCCTGGATCAGCGGACTTCCTTCAGGTACTGCTCGCTGAAGGCCTTCTGCACCTGAGCCATCTTGCCGAAGTCGACCGGCTTGGCGCGAGCGTACTCGGCGGCGGGCAGGAAGCGCGACTGCACGTCCTTCGGCATCGGCACGTTACGCACCGGACGAAGGTAGGCGTTGGCCCACAGCGCCTGGCCCTGGTCGGACAGCACGAAATCAAGCACCTTGCGGCCTTCGGCGGCATGGGGCGCGTTGTTGACCAGGCTCATCACGTAGGGCACCACCAGCGTGCCTTCCTTCGGAATCACGAACGCCACGTTGGCGTGATCCTTGTACTTGGCGCGATAGGCGTTGAAGTCATAGTCGAGCAGGATGGGAATCTCGCCGGACAGCACGCGCGCATAGGCAGTCTGCTTCGGCACGATCGGCTGGTTCTTCTGCAGATCGCGGAAGTACTTGAAGGCCGGGCCAAAGTTGCCCAGCGTGCCACCCATTGCCTGGTTCACCGCCACGGCGCCCACATAGCCGACGAAGGCGCTGGCCGGGTCGAGGTAGCCGATCAGGCCCTTGTACTCGGGCTTGAGCAAGTCAGCCCACGACTGCGGCACGGGCTTGCCACGCAGTGCGTCGACGTTGACCATGAACCCGAGCGTGCCGGAGTGGATCGCGAACCAGTTGCCCTGCGGGTCCTTGAGGCCGTCGGGAATGTCGTTCCAGTTGGCCGGCTTGTACCCTTGTGTCACGCCGTCGGCCTTGGCCTGGATGCCAAACGTCACGCCCAGGTAGGTCACGTCGGCCACCGGGCTGGCGCGCTCGGCAACCAGCTGCGCCAGCGACTGGCCGGAGTTCTTGTTGTCGAGTGGCACGGTGATGCCGGTCTTTTCCTTGATCGCGCGGATCTGCGCGGCCCAGTCGGCCCATTCGGGCGGGCAGTTGTAGCAGATGGCGGTTTGCGCGGCCACGCCCTGGCTGAAGGCCGCGGCGGTTGCGGTGATGGCCAGCCAGCGCAGCGGACGGCGCCAGAAGGATTGCGTCGACATGTGAAGCTCCCTGGTTGAAGGTTGAGACGGCAAGTGGTGCGTATGGCGCTTGTTGGCAGGTTTTATCGCGGCGCGCTGACGGTACCGTCAAGGCGCAGCATGTGTGGCAGCAGGAAAGCGCCTTCCGCTGCGTCATCGTGGTTCAGGTTGCGATGCTGGAGCCGTTGCAGAAGCTGGTGAACGGCTTGCGCGCCGATCTCGGCGTTCGGCTGCATGACGGTGGCCAGCGGCGGCTCCACCAGCGCGCCAAGTGCGATGCCGTCATAGCCGAGCACGGATACGTCGCCCGGCACGCGGCGGCCCAGCCGCTTGAGATCGGAAATCACGCCGATCGCCAGCAGGTCGTTGGTGCAGAAGAATGCGGTGGGGGCGTCGGCACGCGTCATCAGTTCACGAATCTGCGTGGCATTGCTGGCCGTGTGTGACGGCAGGCAGACCGGGGCGAGCGGCGTCAAATCATGCGCGCGCATCGCGTCCTCATAGCCCGCGAAGCGCTGCCGCGCGCGATCGGAGGCCATGAAGGCGCCGGAGATCACGGCGATGCGCTGGTGGCCCGCGGTGATCAGCGCCTTGACGCCCTCGCATGCACTGGCGCGGTTGTCGACGGACACCGAGTGCCGGCCTGGAACCGATACCTGGTTATAGGCCAGCACGTAGGGCACCGACTCCTTGTCGAGCTGGTCGAGAACAAGGCTCTGGGCGGCATCCGCAACGGTCAGCACCATGCCGTCGACACGATGACGGAGCAGATACTCGATCCGCTCGCGCTCGCGCTCGGTGTCGTAACCGCTCGTCACAAGCATCAGCGAGTAGCCCGCGACCATCGCCGATTCCTCGATGCCGCGCCAGCATTCGGCGAATACCGCGTTTTCCAGCGTGGGTAGCATGACGCCGAGAATGCGGGTCTGCTGCGCGCGCAGCTTGGCGCCGAGCAGGTTGGGGCGGAACGACAGCCGCTGCGCGGCCTCGTGAACGCGGTTGGCGGTGGTTTCCCTGACGAGCTGCGGATGGCTGAACACACGCGAGGCGGTGGCCAGCGATACCTTCGCCGCGAGGGCGACGTCGGCCAGTGTCACACCGTGGCCGGGCTCGGCGGAGGCAACGCTTTGCGACAACACGGTTCGGCGGGACGTCGGCATGGGCTTCCTCGTCGGGGGTTGGGGGCACGCAGCGATGAAAACGTTTTCATTGAAGCGCCGAAAAATCAGGCGTCAAGGTTTTCCGTTGCTGCGATGCCGCATCGTCGATGCGATTCGCCCGGGCCCTGCGCCTGTCATGAGGGCGAATTCTGGGATGCGTGTGTGACCGGGCGATGACAGGCCCAGGCGGAAAGCTCTCGTAACAGACTCGGTACCTTTGGCCGTCAACCAACCGCATCGTCCAGGCGTCAAACCGGCATTCCCATCTGTATCTGTCATAGAAGAGGGTGTCCTCATGGTTAACCCCAAGTCGAACGCGCGGAAGTGGCAGCGCCTGCTGGCGCTGCTGGCCACGGCAACGTTCCTGGCGGCCTGCGCCCAGACGCCGCCATCGGGGGCGACGCAGCCCGGTAGCCTGTCGTCGGCCGACCTGCGCTGGCTGAACACGGTCAGCTTCGGCGCTGACCAGGCCAGCGTGCAGCGCCTCCAGGCGATCGGACGTGAGCGTTATCTGGAAGAGCAGTTGCACACGCCGCTGGCAGACCCGCAACCGGTGGCGGTGGCAATCGCGGCGTTGCCCGTCAGCCAGGGCGACGCCGTGCAGCGCCAGCAGGCCGTGCGCGCCGAGCGGGAGCGCATCAACACGCTTACCGACGAAACCGAGAAACAGCAGGCGCGTCAGGCGATCAACCGCCAGACGCGGGAGCTTGTGCTCGACACCGAGCGTCGTCATCTGCTGCGCGCGTTGTACTCGCCCGGCCAGTTGCGCGAGCAGATGACCTGGTTCTGGATGAACCACTTCAGCGTCTATGCGGCCAAGGGGCAGGTCGGGTCGATGCTGCCCGAGTACGAAGAGCGTGCGATCCGTCCGCATGCGCTGGGCAAGTTCCGGGACCTGGTGATGGCGACGGTGACCTCGCCGGCCATGCTGGTGTATCTGGATAACGCGCAGAGCGCGGCCAATCGTATCAACGAGAACTACGCGCGCGAGCTGATGGAGTTGCACACGCTGGGTATATCGGGCGGGCCCAGCGGCTCGCGCTATACGCAGCAGGACGTGCAGGAGCTGGCACGCGTGCTGACCGGGCTGGGCGTGAACCTGCGCGGAGAGCCGCCGAAGCTAGGGCCGGCGCGCGCGGCCATGTATCGCGGCGAGGGGCTGTTCGAGTTCAATCCGAATCGCCATGATTTCGGTTCCAAGGTGCTGCTGGGCCAGCGCATCGAACCCACCGGCTACAGCGAGGTGGAGCGGGCCGTGACCATTCTGTCGCGCGATCCGGCCACGGCGCGGTTCATCTCGGCGAAGCTGGCCACGTACTTCGTGTCCGATGCTCCGCCGCAAGCATTGGTCGACCGGATGGCCGCCACGTTCACGCGTACCGACGGCGATATTGGTGCGGTGCTGCGGACGATGCTGCTGTCGAAGGAGTTCGACAGTGCCGCGGCCCACGGCGCGCGCAAGTTCAAGGACCCGATGGTTTTTGTGGTCTCGTCGATGCGCCTGGCCTATGACGGGCGGCCGGTGACCAATCTGCGTCCGGTGATCAACTGGCTCAATCAGTTGGGCGAACCGCTGTACGGGCACGTGACGCCGGACGGCTACCCGGCCGCTGAAAGCGCGTGGGCCAGTTCGGGCCAACTGGTGCGGCGCTTCGAGATCGCGCGGACCATCGGCAATGGCCCGGCGGGCCTGTTCACTGGCGAGGATGGCCAACCCACGCAGCGGCGTGGTTTTCCGATGCCGAATAGCCGCATGTTCTACGACACGATCGAAGCCACGCTGGGCCCCGCCACGCGCGGCGCACTGGCGCAGGCTGGGTCTCAGCAGGAATGGAATGCGGTATTGCTGAGTTCGCCCGAATGGATGCAACGTTGAATGCGCAAGGAGCATGTCATGAATCGACGTGATTGGCTCAGGACCCTGGGTGGCGCGGGGCTGGCCCTGACGCTGCCGACGATGTCGTCGCGCGTGTTCGCGCTGCCTGCGCAGGCCGATGCGCGCTTCCTGCTGGTGTTCCTGCGCGGTGGCTACGATGCGGCCAACGTTCTGGTGCCGGCGGGCAGCGATTTCTACTATGCGTCGCGGCCGACGATCGCCATCAAGCGTCCGGTGGCCGACGGCGCGTCGCCCGATCCGGCTGCGGCGCTGCCGCTGTCGGCGGACGGTTGGGCGCTGCATCCGGTACTGGGCACGACGATGTTGCCGCTGTGGCAGCGCCAGCAACTGGCGTTTATCCCGTTCGCGGGGACCAGTGACATGTCGCGCAGCCACTTCGAGACGCAGGATGGTATCGAAGCCGGACTGGCGGGTGATGGGCACGGCGGCGGCATGCCACGCGGGAGCGGTTTCCTGAATCGCCTGGCGCAGTCGATGGGTGGTCAGGCGGCTCCGGTCGCGTTTACCGATGGCTTGCCGATGGTGATGTCGGGCGCGCTCAGCGTGCCAAACGTGTCGCTGAAGGGCACCGGGCGCACACCATTTGACGCGCGCCAGACCCAGATGCTGGCGCAGATGTACAAGGGAACACGTTTCGAGTCGCTGATTGCCGAGGGCTTCGAGCTGCGCCAGACGGTTGCCGAGCAGGCCGAGGCGATGCGCAAGCACGAGGCCGCGATGCGCAGCGCGGAGGGTGAGTCGATGTCGGGTCGCATGGAGGAAATGCAGGCGGCCAACCGCCGCGCGCTGAGTGCCCGTGGCTTCGAGCAGGAAGCCCGCCGCATGGCCGGGCTGATGCGCGATAAATTCAATATCGGCTTCATCGATGTGGGCGGCTGGGACACCCACGTCAATCAAGGGGGCGCGCAGGGCCAACTGGCGAACCTGCTCGATAACCTGGGGCGCGGCATTGCCGGATTCGCCGAAGAGATCGGCCCGACCTGGCGCAATACGACGGTGGTGGCGATCTCGGAGTTCGGCCGAACGTTCCGCGAGAACGGCACGCGCGGCACCGACCACGGTCATGGCACGGTGTACTGGGTGGCAGGCGGCAATGTACGGGGTGGCCGCATCGTCGGCGAGCAGGTCGCGGTGACGCAGGCCTCGCTCAATCAGAACCGGGACTATCCCGTGCTGAACGACTACCGCGCTGTGCTGGGGGGTGTCTTCCGTCGTCTGTATGGCCTGGACGATGCGCGTCTGGCGCAGGTGTTTCCGGGGACGCGCTCGCGGGATATCGGTCTGGTGTAGCGCTGCGGGTGTGCTGGCATACGTAGTGGCAGCCGGGGGGCAGGGGGTGCGAAAGTAGGGGGTGATGCCCCCGTCAAGTAGGGTGTGTTGTGGCTCAAGTGGCGGTGGAGTTATGCCGATAGCTGCGGTGGGAGCGGACTCTTCCGATCGCAAGATCCGCATGAACCAACGCCAGTTTGAGTGCAAGCCTTGTCGCCACCATGACGCCAACCATCGCCGATTGCCTCGAACAAAGGTACCTGCGACCGGTTTTCCAGCCGATCGGGTCGCTCGCCACTGGCGACATCCTCGGGTATGAGGCACTGATACGCGGCCCGGTGGGCACGCCGCTGGAGAATCCTGTCGCCCTGTTCGCGGAAGCCGCCAGGGCGGGGGCGCTGGTGCGCATGGAGCGGCTAGCCGCGCGCACCGCGATTGCCGCATTCATGCAGGCGCGCTTGCCCGGCAAGCTATTCCTGAATTACAGCGCGGACTCCCTGCGTGATATCGAGGACACGCGGGAGGATGTGCGCAACTTCCTGCTGCGCGTGGACATGCCTTCGGACCGCATCGTGCTGGAGCTGACCGAGCAGGCACCACTGGGGCCGCTGGAATCGCTGACCAAGGCCGTTTTCTCGATCCGCGCGCGCGGCGCGCAGTTCGCGCTCGACGACTACGGCACCGGCCATGCCAACCTGGGCCAGTGGATCGCGATGAAGCCCGATTACGTGAAGATCGCCCGCGTCGTCATCGACGGCATTGCCACGTCGACGTTCCAGCTCGAAGCCGTGCGCGCGCTGTGCAAGCTGGCGAAGCTCAGTGGCACGAAGCTGGTGGCTGAGGGCATCGAGCGCGTGGACGATCTGCTCGTGTGCCGCGAACTCGGTATCGACTATGCGCAGGGTTACCTGTTGGCACGTCCCGCCGAGGTGCCGGCGCTGACGTTGTCGGAGGAGGCGCTGCGCGCGTTGCGCGCGGCGCCCTGAGTCACCAGCGTCTGGGTCAGTGCGTCGTAGCCGGCGCGGTATCTGGCTGGGGCGACTGAGCCGGCTCGCCGGCCACCGAAGGTGCCACTGGCGGTACGGGCGAGACCGCTGGCACGGGCGGTGCCGATGCCGAGATGGAGGACGCGGCCGGGGCGGCCGGGGCGCTTGCGGAAGACGACGGTGGCGTGGCTTCCACCACTTCACCCGGGTCGAGTGCCATGCCGCCGTCGGCGATTGCCGCCGATGCGCTGGCCGGTGGCAAGGCGTCGTTATCGGTCTCCGGCAGTGCCGGGCGGCGCGGCGCCGGACGTGGAACGGGCGCGGCCTCTTCCTTCTTGCCGGCGCCGAACAGCTTCTGGTACCAGCCCTTGATCTGATCGGTAATCGCGGAGTACCAGGTCTTCTCGTCGGATTCCGCGAAGCGCACGCGCGGGTCGATGATCCGCGCACGCAGGGCCCGCTGATAGAAGTCACCGACGATCGGCAGCGCGCTATGTGCGCCCTGGCCCCAGTAGTCGCTACGTAGCGTCACGCGGCTGTCGTTGAAGCCGACCCATGCGCCGGCCACGAGCTGGGGATGCATCAGGATGAACCAGCCGTCGGCATTGTCCTGGGTGGTGCCGGTCTTGCCGGCCACGTCGGCACGGATGCCGAAGCGGGTGCGGATCGCCGTGCCGGTGCCGCGGTCGATCACGTCGCGCATCACGTCGACGAGCGTTTCGTTGGCCGAGGTCGACAGCGCGCGTTGCGGTGACGGCTCGCGGAACTGCGCCAGCACATTGCCTTGCTGGTCCTCGATCCGCGTGACCATGGTCGGCGCGAGGTATTGCCCGCCATTGGCGATGGTGCCGTAGGCGCTGACCATTTCCTTGAGCGTTACCGGACTCGTGCCCAGCGCCAGCGATGGCACGGCTTCGAGCTTGCTGTCGCGCACGCCCATCGCACGGGCCAGTTGCGCCACGCGGTCCGCGCCAATCGTCTGCACCAGTTGGGCGGTGATCGTGTTCTTCGAGTAGACCAGACCGTCACGCAGGCTCAGCGCGCGGCCCGTGGGTGGCGATTCATCGGTGGGGCGCCAGATTTCGCCACCGGCCAGCTTGATCTCGACCGGCTGGTCGATAAAGGTCTCGTCGGGACTCTGCCCGCGCGCGAACGCGGCGCCATAGACGAAAGGCTTGAACGTGGAACCGGGCTGGCGACGCGCCTGGGCCACGTGGTCGAACGCGTCGACGGTGAAGTCGCGGCTGCCGACCCAGGCCTTGATTTCACCGGTTGTCGGGTCCATCGCCATGAAGCCGGCCTGCACGCGCGTCTTCTGCTCGCGCAGCGCCTGCATGAAGGGGCGATCGGCCATCAGGCGCTTCAGCGCGTCTTCCTCGCTCTGGCCGCCAGCCACCGCGGCGCGGAACTCCGGCGTTTCGCGCACGAATGCCTGCACCAGACCCCGGCTCTCGGACCATCCCGCGCGCGGTGCCCAGGCAGCGTTGGCGATCGATTGCAGTTGGTTGCCCTGGCGCGTCAGTGCCTGCGTGGCCATGGTCTGCAGGCGCGAATCGATCGTCGTATGGATGACCAGGCCGTCGGTATAGAGGTTGTAGTCGTTGCGGTCAGCCCAGGTGATCAGCCATTTGCGCAGTTGCTGGGCGAAGTGGGGCGCGGGGCCGGGTGCCTCGATCTGGCGCTCGAAGTCGATGCGCAGTGGCCGCTTCTTCAGCGTCTCGAAGCGGGCCGGGTCGAGCTTGCCGCGTTTCACCATCTGGGCCAGCACCGTGTTGCGGCGATCCAGCGCGCGCTCGGGGTTCAGCACCGGGTTGTAGTAGCTGTTGCCCTTGAGCATCCCGATCAGCGTCGCGGCTTCCAGCACGTCGAGCTTGTCGGCGGACTTGTCGAAGTACGTGCGCGCGGCCATCTCGATGCCGAACGCGTTGTACAGGAACGGCACCGTGTTGAGGTAGGTCTCGAGGATCTCGTCCTTCGAGTAAAGCGCTTCGATCTTCAGGGCCGTGATCGCTTCCTTGAGCTTGCGCGTCAGCGTGGGCGCGCGGCCGATCTCGTCCGGGTAGCGGTTGCGCGCCAGCTGCTGCGTGAGCGTGGAGCCGCCCTGGCGGTCGCCCGAGAACGTATGCAGGGCGGCCGAGGCGGTGCGCCGCCAGTCGAGCCCGTGGTGTTGGTAGAAGCGGTGGTCCTCGGTGGCGATCAGCGCGTCGACCACATTGGGCGAGATCTCGGAAAGCTTGACCCAGTCGCGGTTGGCCCAGCGGTAGACCGCGATCTCCTTGCCGTCGGCCGACAGCACCTGCGCGGGCTGTTCGGACTTGGCCTTGCGGATGTCGCTGATGCCCGGCGTGAACGGGATCAGCAACAGGATATAGAGCAGCACCAGCGCCGGGATGGCGGCCACCGCCAGCACGACCTCGCGCCGCGTGGGACGGCGCAAATGCTGACGGATCAGCGACAGGCGTGAAGCGATGAAGGTCTTGATGGAATCCAGGCGCATTGACACAGGCACCTCAGTCCCGTTGCGCGCTGTCATCGGGGCGTCAAATGCCGTTCTCGGAAAAGTGTGAATGCTACCAAATTGTGGGCAGGGAAAACCCGGATCACGCATCGTCTGAAAGCACAACCCTCTATGAGGGTGGATTCCTGATATGGCAATAACTCGGGTTACGACACAAGAATTTCATACTGAATCGGAATAATTGCGATGCGCCCCCATCGGTCGCCGCTCGACGGCGTTGTGTTGCAAGCACTTTCCGGACGACTGCGGAGCGGGGAAGCATCTCAATGTCTTAAACAAAACAGAGAAATTTACAGTGAAGAAAGCTCTATTTGCCTTGGCGGCTGCGGGTACGTGCGCCCTGTCCGGCGTTGCATCGGCACAAACCGCCTCGAACGTGACCCTGTACGGCATCGCCGACGCAGGTATTGAATTCGCTACCCATTCCCCGGGTGGCAACGGTGGTACCGCGGTGCGCGTGAGCTCGGGCAACATGTCCGGTTCGCGCTGGGGCCTGCGTGGCGTGGAAGACCTGGGCGGTGGCCTGAAGGGGATCTTCACGCTCGAGTCGGGCTTTGACATCGACACCGGTTTGTCCGGCCAGAGCAGCCGACTGTTCGGTCGCCAGGCCTTTGTGGGCCTGCAGGGCGGCTTCGGTGCAGTGACCCTGGGTCGCCAGCAGAACGCGCTGTATGACCTGTTCGGTGCCTACGACCCGATGGGCGTGGGTCCGAAGTACTCGCTGAACTCGGTTGACTCGGGCTTCAATGGCCGCGCCGACAACTCGCTCAAGTACACCGGCAAGTTCGGTGGCCTGACCGGCACCGGGTACTACAGCACGGGTGCCAACAATAACGGCGAAGTGCCGGGCAACTACAAGGCTGGTCGCGCATTCGGCGCCGGCCTGGCCTACACCGCCGGCGCCTTCTCGGTCGGCACCGCCTATGACCAGACTCAGAGCGGCACGCCGGCCATCTCGGACCGCGCCATCAAGCGTCTGGCCGTGGGTACGTCCTACGACTTTGGCCCGGCCAAGGTGTTCGCCGGCTATCGCTGGATGCGTGACGATGGCGTGGCCACGGCAGCTACTGCCGCCGCGCGCAACAATGTCTACTGGCTCGGCGGCCTGTACCGCGTGACCCCGGCCCTGTCCCTGACTGGTGCCGCGTACTACACTGATGCGCATGAGAGCAACAACGATTCGTGGATGTTCGTGCTGTCGGCCGATTACGCTTTCTCGAAGCGCACCGATGCCTACCTGAACGTGGGTTACGTGACCAACAAGGGCGCATCGAACCTGGGCCTCAACGGTGCTGGCACGGCTATCGCCGGTGCCAACCAGACCGGTGCCATCGCAGGTATCCGTCACCGCTTCTAAGCAACCACGATCCGGCTAAAGGGAGGCACCGACAGGCGGGGCCTTTCCCCCCGTCCTGCCGGATAAAAAAACGCCCCTGGACCGACTTGGCGGCCCAGGGGCGTTCTTCATTTTCAGCGGGGGCTTTTACTGGGCGGGGGGCAGCGCGGCGCGCGCATCATGATCGCGCAGGCGCTCCAGCGCTCGTGTCAGGCGGGCGCCTTCCTCCACGTCTGTGGTCGTGTGCAGCGTTTGCACCGCGTGCAGCAACTGTTTCTTGTCGGTCGCATTCATCTTGCCAACGGCTTCCATCGCTTCGAGTTCTTTGTCCACGCGCTTGCCAAGCTTGCGTACGAATTCGGGATCGAGCTGCCCCTGACTGGCACTGTGGGCAATGTGATAGATCAGGGCGGCCAGCCCCTCTGGAGTTGTCTCGGTCACGGCAACGGCATCGCGTTTCATACGTACTCTCCGGGAAGCAGGTTGTTTCATTCTAGCGAGTGGATGGCGCCACGATAACGGACGCCACAGAAATAAGCGTGGATCTGATCCACGTGTGCGGTATCAGGCTCGGCAGCGTCTTATTTCCGAAATATTGCATCGTCAGAATGTCATCCGTTGTTGGCCCGCTGAATAAGTCGGGAATCCAGATGCGACCGGAGGGGTTGCCGCGGGCCGACTTCGCTATCGCCGGTATCTTCCATGGAGGCCCGCAGAGGCACCAGGATGGGCGGGTGGCGAATTGACGCTAAATACGCGGGGCATGGAGCCGTCTTTCGAGACGGCTCTATTTGTTTCCGGACCGCCACAACCGGCTCGGCACTCTCTTTTCAGGGCGTTGCCAACGCCACTTGCCAGCGTCTTCTTGTCTACCCGCTGTAGGAGATAGGCCGATGGCGGCGCCCGAGTACCGCTATTTAAACTGGCCGCGTATTGTTCTTTTGCACATCCAGGAGGGACACACCATGTCCAGACTCATCTTGATCCTGATGCTGCCGATCTGCCTTGCCGGTTGCGTGTCGTTCAGCAGCAGCGATCCCAGTCCTCCACAGAAGACCACCGTGGTGACACCGGCCCCGGGTACCACGACAACGATCTGCAGTCCGGCGCCGTGCTAGTGGCCTAGCGCGCGGGCTGCGCAATCTGCCGGACCTGTCGCATGACACCGTCGGCGAACAGCACGGGACCAAGAATCGGGATGCCGGCCGCGCGCAAGGCGTCGGCGGTCCAGGTATTGCACGTATAGAAGCCGTCATAGTCAGCCGTGGCGCCGAAGTAGAGGCCGCCTGGATAGGGGCCCTCTCCAAGGCTGATCGGCGCGCCGGCATCGTCGGTCTGCACGGCGTTGCCCAGGAATTCCCGTAGCCGTTCCATGCCGGGCTCGCCGACGTCGAGCCGCACCACGTTGTCCGTGCCGAATGCTGCGGCCGGCGTATCGCGCAGGACCGTCAGCAGGATGGCGCCTGCGCCTGGGAGCAGCGCCGACAGCAGCGTCATCGGGCCGCGCTCGCGACTGAGCAGGTAGTGTCGATCGCCAAAGCCGAAGCACAGGTAATGCGAGCCCTCGTACCCGACCACCAGCCGCATCAGGTGCGTATCCGCATCCTCGGTGCGGATGCAGACGTCGGTGTGCCAGTCGCGCTCGACCACGTCGATGGTGGTGGCCGGGTCATTCGCAGCAGGGGTTTCGGTGGAGGTGGCGCAGCCCGACAGCAGCGTGATCAGCGCGGCGATTGCCACGCGGGCGCAAGGGCGAGCCAGCCCCGCGCGCTTCATTGGCTCAGGCCATCCCGCCCACATGCATCCCCCAGCCCGCCAGCGCGCAACCCGTCACCACGGCCCACGGTGGCACGCGCCACACGGTCAGCGCAGCCAGCGCGAGCAGTGCCAGCGCGAAATCGGCGGGGGCATGGATCGCGCTGGTCCAGACCGGCTGATAGAGCGCGGACAGCAGCAGGCCCACCACGGCCGCGTTGACACCCGCGAGCGCCGCACGCGTGCCCGCGTGGCGGCGCAACCGCTCCCAGAACGGCAGGGCGCCAAGGACCAGCAGGAAGGACGGCGCGAAAATCGCCAACAGGCACACGATGCCGCCGATCCAGCCAGTCGGCGCGGGACCACCGGCTGCGCCGAGGAACGCCGCGAACGTGAACAGGGGGCCCGGCACTGCCTGCGTTGCGCCATAGCCGGCCAGGAAGGTGTCGTTGTCGACCCAGCCTGTGGGTACCACTGCCGCCTGCAGCAGCGGCAGTACCACGTGTCCGCCGCCGAACACCAGCGCGCCGGCACGGTAGAACGCATCGACCAGCGCCAGGGCATGGTTCGGAATCATGCTGGCAACCACGGGCAGGCCGGCCAGCAGTCCCGCGAACAGCAGCAGGAATCCGATTGCCGCGCCATGCCCGACGGGTATCGACAGCGGTTCGTGTGGCGGGACCTGTGCGGTGCGGAAGCGCTGCGCGCCGACCATCCCGGCGACCACCATCACACCGACCTGGCACCACGGCGAAGGGATCAGTGTCACGGCTACGGCGGCGAGAATCATCAGCGTGATGCGCGGAGCGTCGGGGCACAGCGAGCGTGCCATGCCCCAGACCGCCTGCGCGACCACCGCCACCGCCGCCACCTTGAGCCCGTGCAGCGCGCTCGGTGGCACCAGATTGCCGTAGTGCGACAGGCCCAGCGCGAACAGGATCAATGCGATTGCCGATGGCAATGTGAAGCCGACCCACGCGGCCAGCGCGCCGGGGTAGCCGGCCCGCGACAGACCGACCACCATGCCTACCTGGCTGCTGGCCGGGCCGGGCAGGAACTGGCATAGCGCGACGATATCGGAATAAGCGTGTTCGCTGAGCCAGCGACGGCGCGTGACGAAGGCGTCGCGGAAGTAGCCCAGATGGGCGATCGGTCCGCCAAAGGAGGTGAGACCGAGCCGCAGGAAGACAAGGAAGACCTCCCAGGCGCTTTGGCTGGCGCGATGGGTTTCGGTGGCGCGGAGCGTGCTCATGCCGGATGCTGGTTCTGACGATTTCCCGTCATTGTGGGCCAATGCCGATCAATACATGCCATTGAGGCGGATGGCAGCCACCAGTCCACTGCCGTCGCCATCCTGACGGTTGGCGAACTCCAGCGCGAGCCCATGCAGCACGGCCACGCGGCGCGCGATCGAAATCCCGAGTCCGTTACCTTGCTCCTGCTGGCCTGCGGCGCGGAAGAAGCGGTCGCCGAGCCGCCGCAGCAGTTCCGGTGCCACGCCCGGTCCACGATCGGACACGGTAATCCGGTCCGGTTCGAACGCCAGCGTCACCACCGTGCCAGCCGGACTATAGCGGATGGCGTTGTCCACCAGATTACGAAGCATCGTGCCGAGCAGTGTCGGGTCGCCGTTGACAGGTAGCGGTTGCTGGCCTGCCGGGGGCCACAGCACTTCCATGTCGACGTTGCGCCGTTCGGACAGCAGCAGGCAATCCGACAGCACCTGCCGCGACACCTCTCGCCAGTCCACCGGGCCACGCGTGGGCGGCGCCTCTTCGTCCTCGAGCCTGCTCATCGTCAACAGTTGCGAGACCAGCCGGCTCATACCGTCGATGCCGGCCTCGACGTTGGCGGCGGCGCGGGAGCGCTCGGTCGGATCGTCGGAGCGGCGAGCGACTTCCCACTGGGCCTTCAGGGCCGCCAGCGGCGTGCGCAGTTCGTGCGCGGCATCGGCGGTCAGGCGGCGTTCATGCTCGAGCAGCGCCGTCGCGCGGCTCAGCAGCTTGTTCATTTCCGTGACCAGCGGCACGAGTTCGCGCGGCACCTCATGCAGTGTCAGCGGGGTGGGATCGCCCGGCACGCGCGCGGCAATGGCCTGCGACAGCGTAAGCACGGGATGCAGGGCGCGGCTCACGCCCCAGAGCAGCAGCGTGGTCAGCAGCGGCAGGCCAAAGACCCAGGGCAATACCTGCGCCTGCAGGTACGCGACGATCAGTTCGCCACGCTCGGCCTTGACCTGACCGACGCATACGCGCCAGCCTTGTGCCGGGTCGTTCAGGTAGTAGAGCCGCCAGGGCACGCCGTCGATCTTGCGCTCGGTGAACCCCTGGACGTCGGGCAGCCGGGGCAGGTGATCGCCGTCCGGGTCGATGTGCAGGGGCTCCCCGTCGGGGCGCCATGCGGCGATCGCCAGATCACCAAGCCCGGCCGACCCCTCGTCGCCCAGATCGGCATCTCCGGGGATCGGCCCGTTCCCCGACGGCGGCGCCGGCGAGCTTTGCGTATGCACGCGCGGCAGCAGGGCCTGCATCTGCTGGGCCATGCGGACCATCGCGGTGTCATAGAGCTCGTTGATTTCTTCCTGGGCGCTCAGGTAGATCAATGCGCTGGTCAGTACCCATGCAAACGCCACGGCGGCCAGGACGGCCAGGATCAGCCGCCGCCGCAGCGTCATGCGCGATCCCCGCCCTCGGGTTCCGAGGTGCCGATCTCGATCGCCTCGAGCGTGCCCAGGGTGTAGCCGGCGCCGCGCAGCGTGCGCACGATGCCGGGATGGAGCTTCTTGCGCAGGTGATGGATGTGGACTTCCAGCGTGTTGCTTTCGGAGCCCTTGTCCCAGTCATAGAGCTTGTCGCGCAGGAATTCGCGCGTCAGCACGCGGTTGGGGTAGGTCAGCAACAGTTCCAGCAGCATGGATTCCCGGCTGGTCAGGTCCACGGCCTTGCCGTGCCAGAGCGCCAGGCGCGCAGCGGGCTGGTATTCGAGCGGGCCATGGCGCCAGACGGGCTCGGGCATCCCGGCCGCACGGCGGGTGACCGCGCGAAGGCGGGCCGCCAGCTCGTCCAGTTCCACTGGCTTGACCAGGTAGTCATCGGCGCCGGCGTCTAGCCCGGAGATCCGGCTGGCCACGGCATCGCGCGCGGTCAGCACCACGACCGGCATCTGCCGGCCCTGCTGGCGCCAACGGCCGAGCAACGCCACGCCATCGTCGTCTGGCAGACCAAGGTCCAGCACCACTGCGTCGTAGTGCATCATGCCAATGGCACGGTCCGCTTCAGCGGCAGTGCCAAACCAGTCCACGGCATGACCTATCAGTTTCAGGCCGCGCTGGAGCCCGTCGCCGAGCATCGGGTCGTCTTCAACAATCAGGATTCGCATCTTATAGTGACTGAAACGGCTGTTTGAGATAGTGGCACCAATCGCGCCGTAAGGTCCATATCAGCCGGTGGAAAGCGTAGCATCGCAGGCTGTGTGTCGCATTATTAATCTGACGTTAACGTTTCTCTCATAATCTGCGCGCTATTTTTAGCCGGTGTCATCGCGAGCGCCGGCTGTTCTGGGCATGGCGTCGCGCCAGAGATTTCCCTGATAGCCCACCTTTCCATCCCTCCCTTTCATGCCGCAACCCACCTCTCAGCAACGCGCGTCCGTCGCATCCTCGCAGTCGACCCAAGGGGCGGTCGGCTGGTCGGCCGCCACAGGCTGGGTCGCGCTGTTCGTCGCCGTGGCCCTGGTGGTCTGGTTCGTCTCGCTGGACATGCGCCATCTGGTCGGGCCCGACGAAGGGCGCTATGCGGAGATTTCGCGCGAGATGTTCGCCTCGGGTGACTGGGTGACGATTCGTTATAACGCGCTGAAGTATTTCGAGAAGCCGCCATTCCATATGTGGGTGACGGTGGTGGGCTACGAACTGTTCGGGCTGGGCGAGTGGCAGGCACGGCTGGCCGTGGCGCTGTCCGGGTTGCTCGGCATCGGCGTGTCGATGATGGCCGCGCGTCGCTGGTTCGGCGCGCGTGCCGCGGCCTTCACCGGCCTTGCCCTGCTGGCCGCGCCGATGTGGAGCGTGGCGGCCCATTTCAATACGCTCGACATGACCCTGGCGGGCGTGATGTCCTGCGTGCTTGCCTTCATGCTGATGGGCCAGCATCCGGACGCCTCCGTGGCGGCGCGGCGCGGCTGGATGGTCGCCTGCTGGGCCGCGATGGGCGTGGCCATCCTGACCAAGGGGCTGGTGGGCATCGCGCTCCCGGGGCTGGTGCTGGTGGTCTATACGATGGTGACGCGGGATTGGGGCCTCTGGCGCCGCCTGCATCTGGCGCTGGGCGTCGTGGTGATGCTCGTGATCACGGTACCGTGGTTCTATCTGGTATCGGTCCGTAACCCCGAATTTCCGAACTTCTTCTTTATTCACGAGCACTGGCAGCGCTACACGTCGAATATCCACTCGCGCTCGGGCTCGGTTTTCTACTTCCTGCCGCTGGTCATCGGCGGGTTCCTGCCGTGGGCGGGCATCTTCCCGAAGCTGTGGACCGCCATGCGCGCGCCGGTCGAAGGCACGCAGGCACGCTTCCGTCCGGCGCTGATGGCCGGCATCTGGGCCATCGCGATCTTCGTGTTCTTCAGCATTTCCCGCTCGAAGCTGCCGGGCTATATCGTGCCGGTCATCCCCGCGCTGGGCATTCTCGCCGGGGTGGCGCTCGATCGCCTGAGCCCGCGTAGCTGGGGCAAGCAACTCATCGGCATGGCCATCGTGGCGGCTTGCGGGCTGCTGGCCAGTCCCGTGGTGGCCACGCTCAATGCCAACCACATCCCCAATTCGTTCTACCGCGCCTACGCAGTCTGGGTGGCCGTGGCCTTTGTCGTGATGCTGCTGGGCATCGCGGCGGCCCGCCTGTTGCTGCGCCGTGGCGTGCTGCCCAGCGTGGCGGTCTACGCGATGGGCATGTACCTGGGCTTCACCGTGGCGCTGCTTGGCCACGAGACGGTCGGCCGCCCGGCGTCGGGCGCCGATATCGCGCCGCAGATCGCGCAGAAGCTGACGCCGGAGATGCCGCTCTACGGCGTGCAGATGCTCGACCATACGTTGCCGTTCTACCTGCGTCATCCGCTGACGATGGTGGGGCAAGCCGACGAACTGACGTTTGGCGCGACGGTGGAGCCGCAGCGCGTGGTGCCCGATGTCGACAGTTTCACCAAGCTCTGGAAGAACGGCCAGCCGGCCATGGCCGTGATGTCCCCGGACACCTATCTGGCGCTCGCGCCGACCTTGTCGATGTACGTGGTGGCGCGTGACTGGCGTCGCGTGGTGGTGGCGAACGTGGCATCGCTTGCCGGGCCCCAGTAAAACCTGCTCCGAATAACTCCCCGGCTGGCTTCAGGTCGGTCACTATCAATTTGGTTTCATATATATCCATGCAGCAGAAGCGAGTCCTGATTCTTGGCATCAACGGCTTCATCGGCCACCATCTGACGCGCCGCATCCTGGAAACGACGCAATGGGAGGTCTACGGCATGGATATGTCGTCGGACCGCCTGGGCGATCTGGT
>NZ_JWMB01000028.1:0-3580 GCF_000812445.1 Cupriavidus sp. SHE
AAGTGATCACGTTCCGCCGAAACCAGCGATCAGCTTCCCGCCGAAACAGGTGATCACGTTCCCCCGAAATCGCTGATCACGCGCCCCGAAATACGCAGTTGAGTATATTCCTGACAGTTCAGCTGGCAGCGGCGGCCTACGCCTGTGCGGGCAGCCGGTATTCGATGGAAAGGATGGCGGTCATGGCCGGCATGACAGAGTCCTGTCCGGATATGACGCAGAAGGCCAAAGCGCCTGCTGCCCATGATGGCTTGTGTTTGGAGCACTGCCAGTTTGGCTCCAAGTCGGCCGACCATGCCAGCCCGCAGATTCCTTCGTTCCAGCCCGTGCTCGTCAATTTCGTTGAGCCAGCGTTGGTGCCGGTACTCACCATCCAGCGAGCGGCCTATGCAGACGCGGTTCCACGGCCCCCCCCTCGCCCCCTTCCCATTCTCCACTGCTGTTTCCGAAACTAGCCGCCGAAGCAACGCCTACTCTCGTGCCTTGAACCATGGCGTTCAGGGTGGTCGTTGTTTTGCGGAGGCTATATGCATTTGCTTTCTCCCTTTGCGTCTGGGTGCCAGCTGACACTCGCCCTTGCGCTATTGTCCGCTGCCCATTCCGTCTGGGCCCAACCTGCGGCTGCACTCTCCTTGCAGGAAGCGGTGGCGCTTGCGTCGTCCCGCTCGACGGATGCCGAAACATCGCGCTCGGCGGTCCAGTCTGCCATCGAGATGGCGGTCGCTGGCCGGCAATTGCCGGACCCAGTGCTGAAAGTCGGAGTCAATAACGTGCCGGCGAACGGACCCGACCGGTTTACCCTCGGAACGGAATCAATGACGATGCGCTCGATCAGCGTGATGCAGGAATTCACCCGGTCAGCGAAGCGCGAGGCTCGCGCTCAGCGTTTCGAGGCCGAGGCCTCGTCGGCAGAGGCTCAGCGTACGGCGGCGCTCGCCACGGTGCAGCGCGGCGCCGCAACGGCCTGGCTGGACAGCTGGTACGCTGAACGCGTCTACAGCGTGCTCACCGAACAGGCACAGTCCATCAAACTGATGGTTGAAGCGGCGCAGGCTGCCTATCGTGGCAACCGCGGTTCCCGCGCCGACATCCTGACCGCTGAACTGGAACTCAGGCAACTGCAGGATCGCGAAGACGAGGCGCACGCCACGCTGGCATCGGCCCGCGCGATGTTGCGCCGCTGGGTCGGCGAGGCCGCAGAGCGCCCCCTGGGCGAACGCCCGGGCCTGGAGGCTCCGGCCTGGCTCAAGACACTGGATGCCGACGGCGTGGCGCAGTTGCCCGACGTGGCAACCGCCGATGCTCTAGTAGCCATCGCGGAAGCAGAAGGCCGCGTCGCACGGGAGAACAAAATTCCCGACGTAAGCGTAGAGCTGATGTACAGCCAGCGCGGCCCCGCCTATTCCAACATGGTGTCGCTCAACGTCTCACTACCGCTTCCGTGGGACCAGAAGCACCGCCAGGATCGGGAGTTGGCCGCGAAGCTGGCCCAGGCCGATGCGGCGCGTGCGCAATCCGAAGTCGTGCGCCGCAGCTTGATTGGACAGTTGCGCGGCAGGCAAGAAGAGCTGGGGCTCAACCAGGTGCGGATCGAGCGCTTTCGCAGCGCCACCGTGCCGCTGGCCAAGGCCCAGACCGAAGCAGCCATGACGGCCTATCGCACGGGAGCCGGCACCCTAACCGCTGTCGCCGATGCCAGCCGCAAGGCGCTCAACATCTCGCTGGAGCGCCTGCAGCTTGAGGCTTCTAGCGCCCGGCTCTGGGCCGAATTGACCTTCCTGATGCCGTTACCCACTGCCGCCCAGAATCCGTCGCTGCAAGGAGCTCAACCATGAACAAGATCACGATTGCCCGGACCGTGACAGGCCTGATGGTGCTGACAAGCGTTGGGTTAGCTTACTATCTCGGTCAACAGCAAGGGCGTCAGCAGGCGCACGAATCGGCAAGCTCCGACAGCGACGCCATGAGCGCCAGCGGTGTCACGCTCAAGGCGGGCGACATCGACCGGAAGACCGGCAAGCGCATACTCTACTGGCACGACCCGATGGTGCCGGGACAGCGCTTTGACAAGCCGGGCAAGTCGCCGTACATGGACATGCCGTTGTCACCTGTGTATGAAGAAGCCAGCGCCGGCGCGGCCGTCACAATTGACAGCCGCGTAACCCAGAATCTCGGCATTCGTACGGCCGAGGTGAAAACTGGCCGACTGGAGGCGGCTTTACAGGTACCAGGCAATGTCGCGATCAATGAACGCGGCATCGAAGTATTGCAGGCTCGTACTAGCGGATTCGTGGAAGCCGCCTATGCCCGGACCACCCTTGATCCGGTCCGCAAAGGCCAAGCGCTTGCGCAAATCTACGCGCCAGAGTGGGTCGCCGCTCAAGAAGAGTACCTGGCGGTTAGCCGGATGGACGGCAGCATACAGCAGGACCTGCGTGAGGCCGCGATTGCGCGCATGCGTCAGGTCGGCATGACCGAAAGCCATATCCGGTTAGTGCAGTCCACCGGCAAACTGCAGCCACAGCTAACGATCGCCAGTTCGGTTGACGGCATCGTCACCGAGGTCGGTGCGCGCGATGGCATGACGGTCTCCGCGGGGACGACTCTCTTCCGTATCGCGAGCCTTGCAACTGTGTGGGTCATCGCCGAGGTGCCTGAGAGCCAGGCGGCCCCGTTGCGCCCCGGCCAGCCGGTCTCCGCCACGGCGGCAGCCTGGCCCGGCGACCCACTGGCGGGCAAGGTCGATGCCATCCTGCCGGACATCAGCGCCGGCACCCGCACAGTCAAGGTCCGCATCGAGTTGCAGAACAAAGCGCGTCGGCTCCTGCCCGGCATGTTTGTATCGGTGCGCTTTGACGCCGGGCCAGGACCGGATCGCCTGCTGGTGCCAACCGAGGCGTTGATTCGCACCGGTACGCGCACGATCGCGATGGTGGCATCCGGCCAAGGCGGATTCAACCCAGTCGAAGTCAAGACCGGCGCGGCTGCGGGTGGCCAAACCGAAATCATTGAGGGCCTCAAAGCGGGCGAGGAGGTGGTCGTGTCCGGACAGTTCCTGATCGACTCAGAGGCAAGCCTGCGCGGCACCGCACAGCGCATGAGCGCGCCCACGGCCGCGTCGGGCGCTGGCGCCGCAGCAGCGTCCGGACCGGAACATCAAGGCGTCGGCCGAATTGAGACCGTCACCGAGCAGAGCATGACGATCTCCCACGGCCCCATTCCATCGGCGCAGTGGGGTGCCATGACCATGGAGTTCGGCGCGCCGCCAGCCGGCATGCCCAAGGGATTTAAGCCTGGAGATCAGGTCCGGTTTCGCTTCCGACTGGACAAGGACGGCGTGGCAACCCTATCCACGGTCGAATCGGCCGTCGCTGATGCTGGAGCGACGCGATGATTGCCCGACTCATTCTCGCCTCCATCCGCAATCGTTTCCTGGTGCTGCTCGCCACTGTCATGGTGACCGCATGGGGCCTCTGGGCGGTACTGAGCTTGCCCCCGCAAAACGAATCCCTTGCTGAGGTTAAACTGAAGCAAGGAGAGATGTGATGACAAGCAAGACAAAGCGGGCGCAGTACACGCT
>NZ_JWMB01000029.1:0-41055 GCF_000812445.1 Cupriavidus sp. SHE
GCGCAGCAGCGCCAAGATCGGCGCGGGCAAGTTCAGGCCGCTACGACCGCTGCAACCGGCTTAGCGTGCTTTATTTTCCGTTTTCTGAGGCGACCCCAACCGGGCCTGCTGGTCCTCGAGCTGGCTACGCAGCGTCTTCACTTCGGCTTCAAGCCCCAGGTTGACGGTTGCCAGGGACTCAGCGCGCGCGGTGGCGGCCGCCGCTTCGGACTCCAGCTCTTCGCCCCGCTGTGCGAAGACCTGCTCACCGTGCTCGATGGCGAGCGCCCAGAGGGACAGCATCGCATTGGCAACGGCGGGCGGGAGTGCGGCGCTCAAGGCGTCGACGCGCGCCTGCTCATCCTTCCAGAGCTTGAGTTCGTCGTTGATCGTCGTCCGGCTGCCCTGGCGGATTTCCGCGTAGATCAGGTCGACGGTGAGTTCATGTGGGCGTCGGCCGGCAGCAACGAGCCGCGCGGCGGCTTCACGGGTGCGAAAGCGGGTATTGCTGATGCGGCTCATTGGAACTAAACCTGAAAAGTGCTCCGGGAGCTGGGTTTTGAACTAAAATCTTCATGTATATGATGGTATCACATTATATATATAACGATGTCTTCTAGAAATTTACGATAAGACCGATAATCGTAAGCATCCCAGGTGTACGATGCGAGACCCTGCCGAAAAATCGCGTCAGTCCATGAACCTGCCCGCCACCGAGCCTGTTGTCCCCCTCATGCTGCCGGCCGCACTGGACGGCCACGACGGCACGAATCGCGCGCGCGGCGCTAACCGACAGATCACGGCCGATACCGACCTTGAGGCCGTCCGCCTGTGGCTTGCCGAGTACGCCAGCTCGCCGCACACGCTGCGCAGCTACCGCAAGGAAGTGGTGCGGCTGCTCGTCTGGGCGACGCGCACGCTGGGCAAGCCGCTGTCGAGCCTTACGCGCGAAGATTTCCTGATTTACGAGCAATTTCTTGCCGCACCGTCCGCAAACTGGGTCGATCCCGTCCTGCCACGGCGCGGGGGCACGCGGCGGCTGTTCGACGGGCCGCTTTCCGAGCGCAGCCGGCGCCAGGCCCTCGGTATCCTTTGCGGGCTGCTCAATTACCTGGTGGCCGCCGGATACCTTGCCGGCAATCCGCTTGCACTGCGGCGCTCGTCCTCGGCAATGCCGGCACGGACCCGCCGCATTGAACGTTACCTCGATCACGCGCTTTGGCAGGTTGTGCTGGAATCGATGGAGACCTGGCCGCAGGCCTCCGCGCGCGAGCGCCAGCACTACGAACGCAGCCGATGGCTGATCCGGCTGCTGTACCACACCGCATTGCGGGCAAGCGAAGCCGCCAACGCACAGGCGGCGGACTTCTTCCAGCGTCGCGGCCGCTGGTGGCTGCACGTCATCGGCAAGGGTGGCGCCGAGGGCGAGGTACCAGTCTCCGACACCCTCATGGCCGACTTCGCACGCTACCGCGCATTCCATGATCTGGCACCCATGCCCTTGCCGGCCGAAAGCACGCCGGCCGTCATGAGCATCGCCGGCGACGCCAAGCGGCACCTGACGCCGACGGCCATCTACCTGATTGCCAAGGAAGTGTTCCGCCGGGCCGCCGACACCCTCGAGCCAACCGATCCGATCGGCGCGGCCACACTGCGCCGGGCCTCGACGCACTGGCTGCGGCACTCGGCGGCTTCGCATCAGGCCGACGCCGGCACTGATATCCGCTTTATCCAGAAGAACCTTCGCCACGCCTCGATCGAGACGACCGGGATCTACTTGCACGCCGAAGATGACCGCCGGCATGCCCAGACCACTCAGGCGGGGTCAGAACCGGAAGCCGCTGCCGTACCGGCCGGGAGCCTCCCCGCGTAGAATGCTCCCCGCGTTGTCAACCTCTGAATCCCTCAACCGATGTCTGTCTCCTACGATCCCCGCCAAATTGCGGAATGGCTGGACTCCTACACGGTGTCCAAGGCTCGCTCCTATGCGAGCGCTGTCTCGGAGTTGCGCTGGATCGACGAGGATACCTTGGCGGGACTGGTGCAAGGCACCCGTACGCGCCCGTATGACGTGCGTGCGTATTTCCACGACATCGACGAAGACATGTGGGTGGAGGGAGAATGCACGTGTCCGGTCGGCGTTGACTGCAAGCACGTGGCAGCGCTGTTGATCGCCGGCCTTGCGCACCAGCCGAAGCCATCGGCCGCCGGCGTGCGCGCGGAACTGGTGACCTGGCTGGAAAATTTTCGCGCTCGACGCACGGCAGCCAATCCCGCTGCCAAGAAAAAACCAGCCAAGGCCACGCATGCCCTGGCCTATGTGATCGGGCAATCGTATCGCGGCTGCGAGATTTCCCTCTACAAGGCCCGCGTGGGGGCCGACGGTACGATTCGCTCGGTCGACGATCGGTGGCAGAACGTCGAGAAAGCGCTGGTCGAACCGCCGAAATTTGTTTCCGAGGAGGATCTGTCGATCCTGCGCGGATTGTGGCTGGGCCGCTCGCATGCCGCCTATACCGGTGGTTTTGCTCTGCAGGGCGCAACCGGCGCCGCCATCCTGGAAAAGCTCATCGCCACCGGGCGTGCATTTACTTCCTTTGTTCCCGCAGGCGCCCACTACCCCGGATCACACTGCCCGGTGCACTGCGGATCAGAGCGCGGCGCAAAGATGACCTGGCAAGCGCAACCCGACACGCGCGTGCGGCCAGTCTTGCAGGCCGAGCCACCCGCCACCCTGTTGCTGACGACCACCCAGCCCTGCTGGTATGTGGACGCGCATTCTGGCGAAGCTGGCATACTCGCCATGCCGTGGCCGGCGGAACAGGTCACGGATTTCCTGTCGATGCCGGCCATCACGCTGGACGAGGCGGCGCTCGTTGGCAATGTGTTGCGTGAAGTCGCCCCCGACCTACCCATGCCGCCCGCGCCCGACGCGTCGTCCGTGCAGGTGATCGACACCGTAGCGACGCCCGTACTGACTCTCGACACCTTGCCGACCTGGTCAGTGTCGCCACTGGATTTTGCGACGGTCAGTTTTGATTACGCAGGTCACAGCATCCCTGCAAATAGCAGCACCACCCTCGTTCGCACTGCTGGCAGCGAGGTCATCCAGATCAAAAGAGACGCCAATCTCGAGCGGAAACGTCAGACCGAGTTGCAAAAGGCGGGCTTCAGAAAAATTCCGGCCAACCGTGCATATGGTTACAAACCGTTTCCAGATGGCATCCTCGGCCCCGAAGATGTCGACGACTGGCCGGATCTCATGAAGCTGGTGCTACCCGCACTACAGGCAAGCGGCTGGCGCGTCGTCATGAGCGACGAGTTTCGGCACAACGTGATCGAAATCGAAGCGATTGACGGCAGCCTGCGTCAGACCGGCGACGGCTGGTTTGACGTCGAGATGGGCATCACAGTCAATGGTCGCACGGTGCGCCTGGAGCCGCTGCTAGCAGACCTCTTTCGTCGCGATGAGCGCTGGCTGTCGGGCAGGCTCGATACCATCGCGGACGACGAAGCGATCGACATGAAAACCGACCGCAACGAGCGGCTTCGCCTGCGTGCCGACCGGCTTAAACCAGTCGTGCGCGTGCTGATCGACCTGTTCGACTCGCTCGGCACCGGCATGCGCATTTCCGAGTGGGATGCGGCCCGGCTCCATGCGCTGGATCAGACCGGGCGCTGGCAGTTTGACGGCGACGCATCGATCCGGCAGCTCGCGCAGCGCTTGATGGCGGGTCCTGGGGTGACAGACGTGCCGGTACCGCGTGGCCTGAAGGCCGAACTCCGTACCTACCAGCGTCAGGGTCTTGCCTGGATGCAGTTCCTGCGCGAACACGGGCTGTCCGGCGTGCTCGCCGACGATATGGGCCTCGGCAAGACCATCCAGGCACTTGCGCACATCCTCACCGAAAAGGAACGTGGCAGGCTGGACCGGCCTGCGCTGATCGTCGTGCCAACGACCCTCATGCACAACTGGTGCGAGGAAGCGCAGCGCTTCACGCCGAAGCTGCGCGTCCTGGATCTGCACGGGCCCCAACGCCACGAGCGCTTTGACCAGATCGGCAAGCACGATCTCATCCTGACCACCTACGCCTTGCTGTGGCGTGACGAGGAAGTTCTTGCCAAGCACGACTTTCACCTGCTGATCCTAGACGAGGCGCAGTACGTCAAGAATGCCGCCACCAAATCCGCCGCAACCATCCGCGAACTGCGTGCAAGACACCGCCTTTGCCTGACAGGCACGCCGCTCGAGAACCATCTCGGCGAACTGTGGGCCCAGTTTGACTTCCTGCTGCCTGGCTTCCTCGGTACCCGTCAGGACTTCACCCGCCGCTGGCGCACGCCCATCGAGAAAGGCGGCGATGCTGTTCGACGTGAACTGCTCGCGCGACGCATCCGACCGTTCATGCTGCGTCGGCGCAAGGATGAGGTCGCCGCCGAGTTGCCCCCGAAGACGATGATAGTGCGCACGGTCGAGCTCGAAGGCGCGCAGCGTGACCTGTACGAGACGGTGCGCGCGGCCATGCAGGAAAAGGTCCGTGCGGCCGTCGCAGCAAAAGGCCTCGCGCGCAGCCACATCATCGTGCTGGAGGCGTTGCTCAAGCTGCGCCAGGTCTGCTGCGATCCGCGGCTCGTCAAAATCAGCCAGGCGGCCCGGATCAAGGAATCGGCCAAGCTTGATCTGCTACTCGACATGCTGCCCGAACTAATCGAGGAAGGCCGTCGCATCCTGCTGTTCTCGCAGTTCACCAGCATGCTCGACCTCATTGCGGCGGCGCTGGAAAAAGCTGGGATTCCATACGTCATGCTGACCGGGGATGCCACCGATCGCGTCACACCAGTCAAGCGCTTCAAGCAAGGTGAGGTGCCGCTTTTCCTGATCAGCCTGAAGGCCGGTGGCGTTGGCCTGAACCTGACGGCGGCCGACACCGTCATTCACTACGATCCCTGGTGGAATCCCGCCGTAGAAAATCAGGCGACCGACCGCGCTCACCGTCTCGGGCAGGACAAGCCTGTGTTTGTTTACAAGCTGATCACCGCCGGCAGTGTTGAGGAGAAAATCGTCGCGATGCAGGAGCAGAAGGCGGCGCTTGCCAACGCGATCCTGTCGGAAGATGGCGCCGGCGCCGTCAAGTTCTCCGCCGACGACATCGAGGCGCTCTTTGAGCCGATCCCGGCCGCACCACCTGTTGTGGCACCGGCGGCGAAGCCCCGATCCCGCACCAGGACGGGAACATAAAAATGGCCTTGCCGCGACGCATAGTCGAGGTCTGACCAGCACGAACCCCAATGGCAAAAACGGGCGACAACCAACACGAACAGCGCATCTCGATGGAGATCGTGGTCGACCGCGTACACCGAAGAAGAATGCGCGATGGCGTGGTACTGCCATCTCGAGGACAGTCTGAGCTTTCCATTCGAAGCGCGGGTACGTCAGGCGATGGTGGCCTCCCCGCTGCGCTCAGGTGACAGAGTCTCCGTCTTCAGACTCGCGCATGATCAGTTGTGCCGCGTTGCCATCTTCGTGCACGCACTTTACAACCAGCGTGAACTCGTCGTGCCCCTTGCCCAGCTTGTTCCCGTCCGCGCCGACCAGAGCACGCACCTTGCCGTCTCTGACTGGCACTACTGGCACGACCAAGGTTGCAGCTTCTGCCCCCCGCACGATCTGACATCCCCCGGCATAATCCCCGAGCGCAACTTACAGGGCGCTCGGGCCGTTATCAGGTCAAGTCGCACCCTGCCAGCCCTTGCCTGGTCAGGGGCTGGCGGAAGATTTGCACTTTTCGGGGGATGGGCAGAAATAGCCTACCAGTAGCCGTAGAGGCTTGCCACCACCGCCAGCGCGCGCGTGCGGGTCGCTTCTGACAAGGGCGGCGCGGCGTCCTCCCTGCCGGTCTCCCCGTGCTGCAGCGCGTGCCGGTAGCCGAGCAACCGCTGGCGCGTGAGGTCCGAGAGCGGCCCAAGCTCGTGCGCGCCGCACCAGCGCATCAGGCGGCGCAGTTCGGCGCCATAGGCGCGCAACGTGTGGGGCGAGCGCCCGGTTCGGTCGCGCAGGAAGAGCGCCAGCGCCTGTGCATCGTCGGCGGCGCCGAGCGTGTTGGCCGCCGCGTGCGGCTGGGCGAAGCGGCCGGCGCGCGTGAGCCACGCGTGGTCAGCAGGGCCGTAAGCGGCCAGCCACGGGTTCGCCGCGACAGCTCCCCTCGCTTCCGCGGCGGTCGGCACCGTTGCTTCGCTCGCTAAGGCGGCGGTGGACCGGATGCGGCGCCGGTGCGTGTGCAGCAGCCGCGCGAGGACCGTCTCCGGGCGGGGCGCCAGATCCGCCGTCACCGTGCGCAGGCGCCCGCGCTCCCAGTATTCGACTGCCCCATCGTGCGCCAGCAGCAGCTTGAGCACGGTCGGCTGCGCGGCCTTGGCGTCGGCCAGCGAGCCATAGCGGCGCTTGACGCGCGCCAGCGTCCAGTGCGCGTAGACCGGGTGCCCGAGTGCCTCCGCCAGGTAGGCGAGGGCCGCCGCGACGGTGGCCGGCAGTGGGCGCGGCGGCACCGCGCCCGTATCGATCCAGTCGGCCGGCTTCATGACTGGGCGGTCCGCTTGGCGGCCGCCTTGCCCGTCGATCTGGGCACGCGCGTCTTGGCCGCTGGTGGCGCCGCGGCCAGGGTCGCACGCAGCAGCTCGTCGAGCTGGGCGCGCTGGCTGGCGGTGACGGCCTTGAGTGCGCTCGCCTCGCCCGCGGCGGTCTGGCGCGCGGCCCGCTCGCTGGCCAGGTCGGCGTCGAGTCGTGCGCGCTCGTCTTCCAGCGCGGCGATGCGCCGCTCGGCGAATTTGAGTTGGGAGGCCAGTTGCGCGCGCTCGGCCCGCACCGCGTCGCGCTGGTGCGCGGTTTCCTGCAGGAGCTGCTTCGACAGCGCCTCGTAGCGCGCCTGGGTGGTGGCGATCGCCTCGGTGTGGGTGCGCTCGCCCGCCGTGGCGCGCTCCTGGGCGGTCGCCAGCGCCGCCTCGAGCTCGCCCCGGCGTGCGGCTTGCTCATCGGCGCGCGCGCACGCCGCCGCCTGGGCGGCGCACGCTACGGCCAGCGCGGTGTCGCGCGCGGCGAGCTGGCCGCGCACCTCGCTCAGTTCGGCCCGCAGCAGCTCGACCCGCAGTTCGGCCTCGGCGCGGGCGGCCTCGGCGGTGTCGGCTGTGGCTTGCGCCTCGCGCTTCAGGCGCACCACGTCGTCGAGCTGCACCGCGACCGCGGCCTGCCACAGCGCGCGCATCGCTTCGGCGATCTCGACCGGAATCTCGGGCAGGGCGAGGTCGGCCAGGCCCGCGCGCACCACCTCGGCCTCGATCGCGTTGAGCGTACGCGACAGCGTTGCAGGGTCACCGCCGCCCAGGCGGTCACGCAGCTTGCGCACCGACACCACGCGGCGAAAGCGTGCGGCCGTGGGCGGCGCCGCGTCGCCGGCCTCGGTGAGCATGGCCAGCACGGTGGCGCGGATCTGGTCGGGGGTGGCGGCGAGGCGGGGCATGGCAGTTTCCGGAGGCGCATTTCAGCCTATCTTACGCACATACCTAACGTTAGAAAAGCCATTTATGTGTTGCTTGGGAAAACCAAAGACGGATAAATCTAGTTATCTTGCGGAAACAATGGCTTCCAGCCACAGGGGGTGATCGTACTTTTGGTGCTAAATCTGGCGGTTTGGTTTGAATTTCTCTTATAGATCAATGCCTTGTGCGGCAGCGCATTTCCCGGTTGCTGTTCCTTCCGGTGCAAAATCTGGCGCATTTCAGGCCAGCGCTGCTATCTCCTCGCGCCCCGTACTCACGGCACGTGCTTAAAAAATGGTTTCAGGCAGCGAATGCCTCGCCGAACTGCCGGGCCCGCTTGACATCATCGGTATGTAAGTAGATGGACGTGGTCGAAATTGAGGCGTGGCGCAGGTTGTCGCGCACAGCGCTCAGTTCGACACCCTTGGCCAGCGCGTGGGTCGCGTGGGTGTGCCGCATCCAGTGTGGTGTCGCCCGGCGGAGCTTCTCTGCCAACGCTGGATGATCGCCTTCGATGATGTCCGCTGCGAGCCTGAAGAATCGGCGCATGACTTCCCACAGGCGCAGGGGCGTGATGCCGGTTTCACCACCATCCAGGCTACCGATTAAGGGCGTAGTGGGGTTCCAGCGAGCGCGGCTGACAGGGAGCTCGCGCTCCAGCAGGTAGCGTTCCAGCGCTGCCCGCGCCAAGGGCGTCAATGCGACCCTAGCGGGCTTGCCACCTTTGCCGACCAGGTGCAGCCAGTGATCGCCCAAGGCGTCGGCGTCGAGGTGACGCAACGCGGCATTGGCCAGTTCGCTGATCCGCAGCCCGGTCGCGTATCCGAAATCCAGCAGGAAGCGAAGCCGTTGTGCGGCCGCAGCTTGCCAGCCGTACGACCACTCGAGGCCGTTGGCGATGGTCCGTACCAGCAGCCATTCGCCTTCGGTGAACGCGTGCGTGGTTTCCACGGCCATGGCACGCTGGCTGCCGCGCACCTTGATACCCGCAAATGGGTTGGCAAGCACATAGCGTTGTTCCACCAGCCAGCGGAACAAGGCGCTGAGTACGGCCAGCGCATGTGCGACCGAGCGCGCCGAGAGGTTATCGACAAACGGGCGCCAGTCCGGCGACGTGCGTGGCCGTGGTGGTCCGACCCAGCGCTCGCGCGGCGTGGGTCTGCGCAAAAATGCCCGATAGTCGGTCGCATCCTTGGTCGTCAAGGATGAAAGGGCCTTCCCTCGCGCTACGATGGCCCACAGGATCAGCCGTTCGGCTTCCTTGCGGTAGGCGCGCTGCGTGGCCGGCGATTCGTGCAGGGCCAGCCAAGCCTGGATGGCCTCGTAATCATTGTCCACACCCAGAATGCAGGTCGACAGCGGAGCGCGGAAGGCGCCGGCGGAGCCGTCGACCTCGTGGGGCAGCCGCAGGTGTTCCCACGGCGTCACGATGGACCGTCGGTCGGCGACGATCAAAGCGCGGGCACGTTCGGTTAGCACCGGGTGTGCGGCAAAGAATGCCTCGATCTGGCGGGCGCTGGTGACTCCGAGCCCCGGCACGGCGGTCCACCACTGTCGCCGGCGGGGGATTCGAACGGTTAGGTCGGCCAGAGTGTTGATGCCAGCGGCCTGCAGCGCGCGTACGGCGCGCGCTGGCAGCCACTGTGCCACGGCATCGCTGATCTGTGGCGAAGGCGCGGGGGTTACACGCAGTTGCTCGATGGCCGCCGCAGCTGCCCGGGCGTAGCCCACGCGCTCGGTGGCAGAGCACACGAAGACTTCCGCCAGGTCGGGGCGCTGGCGCTGCCGGGCATACTGAACGAGTTGGCGCCGGATCGCTCCGATGATGCCTCTTGCCGATTGGCCATCGCCAATCCGATCACGCAGGTAGCGGTCGGCCGACTCACGCGAGGAAGCGCCCTCGTACCAGGCGCGCAGCGTGGCAAGAGCGGCGGGGTCGGGCAGGCCATCGGGAACAGTTAGGCGTCGGGGCATTTTGTGTGGAGCAAGTTACGTACCAAGATATTGGTACAGAGATAATAACTCTTATCTCTGTACCCATGATTCGAAACGTTGCCGAGGCATGGGCACACCTGTCCCTGGGGCGCGCGAGGCGGCATTGGGGGGAGGGTCGGCGGGCATGGGCTAGAATCGGCTGTGGGCTACAACGCCCGTCACGAACCGTGGGCGGGGCCGAGCAGACTGCCCGCCGTTATCTTCCCCCGCCATGCCAATCGCCTATCCTGGGGCCCAATCCTTGCGCGAGCGCGCCGACGCAGTCCTGTGGATCAAGTCACAGATGGCCCGGCTCGGGCTGAGCTATGAGCAACTCCTGGCGGCAGGCTGTTTCGCGGCGCCCGGCGTAGCCGGAGGCTCTGCCTCAGGCGTCATCAAATTTCGGGACGCCGCTGGCCACGCCTGGAATGGCGTGGGCGACCTGCCGGATTGGTTGCAGCGCGCGGTCAATGCGGGGCAGTCGATCGAGCATTTCCGCGCAGAGCAAAAGGTATAGCTTGGCGGAGGGCCGTACCCGACCCGTTACCGCCGCTGATCACACAGCATGTCAACGACCACTTGTTGAGTGGAAGCGGCCGTCCAATGCCGTTGTGGTGAAGCAACCAATGGCGACACCGACGCATATCGCGACACAGGATCGAAATTCAGAAGCTGTCGCAGCCGGTAAAAAGCGTCCCAATTGCAATCGCGTACCGCGAGTTTCCTTCCATGCCAGTACCCGGGTGATCATGCTTGTTCCCATTTTTTGCGCTACTTCGATACGGCGGCGCTGAACGAGAAGGCATCGAACACAGTCACGCTGTCCGCCTTCGTCCAGACGCCAACTGCGCCGGCGCCACTGATGTGCTCGTCCGTTACGTCAATCTGTCGTTTGCCGTCCAGGGAAACCTGGATATGACTCCCGGCGAATTCCACGCGCAATGTGTGCCAGACCCGGGCGGCGACTGGTGTTTCCTGATACTTGATCGTGTGCCTGCGTCCGCCGATCGTGTAATACAGAGAGACGTTGTTCTCCAATGCGTTTGCTCTCGCGACGTAGTACTGGTTACCGTCCTTCCAGCGCCAAACCACCCCACCGGCCTGATCATCCCGACCAGCGATCGGCTTGAACTTCACCTCGACATACCCGTCAGTAATAGAGGCGTCCTGCTTCACGCACCACGGAAAATCGCCGGAGCCAGACTGCTTGAGCACATTGGCCCCATTTGGCGCGGTCGGGTCGGCCTCAATGGTCCATTTCGGCTGGCCACGTCCGGTGACGCCAGCCAGCCACCCTGCGGGCAACGCCCCTTGCTTGTCTTGACTGAACATGACGGTCTCCCCCAATGTGGGCAGGGTCATCAGTAAAAGTAGTGGAGTGAGTAAGATCCGCTTCATCCGGCCCCCCGGTGCGTTCACGCAGGCATTTTTGGTGGCCACTGATGCGTTTCCGCCTGGCAACTCTGACACCATGCATACAGCGCGTCGTACATCACCATGCCGCGTTCAAGCATTTCATGGTCGTCGGTGAAGACGTGAGACAGCCCCAGTGAAATCGCATAGAGTCCGCTCGACTGCGGTGTCAGGTCCAACCGTGATGTATCCGCGCCGCGCACAATGCCGGCCAGTTGCTGCAGGGCCGGATCACCGCCGAGCTTGTACCTATCAAGAAACGCATCGAAGCTGCAAAGCTCGCCCACATGCGTCAGCTCAACACCAGGGATGTCATAAGGAATGGCACCGGATTCGTTGGCGATGCGCACGACGTCTGCGGCCGGCACGTACAGGAAGTCCGGCGTCTCGTCGATGAAGCGTGCGATCAGCCACGGGCAGGCGATGCGATCGATCTTGGGGCGTTCACGCGTGATCCATTTCATGGCGCAGTCCGTGGTTTGCTAACCGTGGGATGACTACCGGCGGCCCATTCTTCGAGACCGCCGACCAGATACGACGCATCAAAGCCAGCGGCTTCCAGCAGCGCTGCGCAGTCTTGGCCAACTTGGTGGCCGCGAACGCAATAGACGATGACCGGGCGGTTTGCGTCGAGAGTGGAAATCCAGTGGCCAAGGTCATCGGGGTTGCGCCAGATGGCCCCCGTGATAATTTGGTCACTCGCATCGAACGCTGCCTTGCGTCTGACGTCGATCAATTGCGGTGAGTCGAGGGCTTGCAAAGCCGCGGCGAGTTCACGGGAGGTGGTAGCATTCGGCATGGGCAATCCTGCGTCGGTTATTGCTGAGCTGTGGCAGCAAAGCGGGTTGCCACGCGTTGCCAACTGATGTTCGGCAGGAACGCATCGACATACGCGGCCGCCTTGGCGCCGTAATCCATGTGGTAGGAGTGCTCATACATGTCGAGCGCCAGGATGGGTGTGGCGCCTGCGAGCGTATGGGCGTGATCCGACGCCCACTGGTTGACGAGCCGCCCGTCGCGCGGCGAATAGGTGAGCAACACCCAGCCCGAGCCACCGCCAAGCGCCTTGCCCATTGCCGTGAATTCGGCCTGCCAGCGCGAGACCGAGCCAAAATCGCGCTCGATAGCGGCTTTCAGGTTGCCTTCCAGCGGCCCGCCATCGCCAAGGCTGTCGAAGTACACCTCGTGCAAGATCATCGAATTCGTGGCGATGAGTTCCTCACGTTTCAGCCCATTGAGTACGAACACAGGTGCGGTCGCGACATCCAATGCGACAAGCTCCGCCGTAATGGCATTCAGTCGCTTGACTGCGCCACCGTAGTTGTTCTCGTAGTGGCTGAAGATTAGTTTCTCGGACAGGCCTGGCAACCCCGCCGGATCGCATGAGAGCGGCTTCATCTGGTAAGTCATCGTGTCTCCTGTGGCGATTCAGTGGTGCAGCAGCGGATAGGCGAGCAGGCCGATCGCGGCGGCACCTGCAACAATCATGGGCTCGGACAGTTTCTTGAACTTCAGCAGCAGTGCAACGGTGACCAGTGCCAGCAACACCGTGGGGATATCGATGATCGAGCGCTTGGCCAGCACGATGACCGCGCCCGTGATCGCGCCGATGGCGGCTGCCGTGACACCATCCACGAACGCCAGGATGGCGGGCAGCTTCCCGTATTTCTTGAAGTACGGTGCCGGTAGGATCGTGAACAGGTAGCAGGGCAGGAACGTTGCCGCCGCTGCCATGCAGGCCCCCGGCAGTCCTGCGACCAGATAGCCGATGAAGCCGACGGTGATGACTACCGGGCCAGGCGTAATCATGGCCACGGCCACGGCGTCCACAAACTGCTTGTCGTTCAACCAGTGGTGTTCGGTCACCACGCCGCCATACAGGAACGGCACGATGGCGAGCCCCGAGCCGAAGACGAACGCACCGGCCTTGGCGAAGAACACCCCGATCTGCGAGAGCAGTGGCCAGTCCACGGTACTTAGCAGACCACTTGCCGCCGGCAACGGTGCTGCCGCCATCGCATTGAGCTTGCCTTGGCGGAACCATTTGGGCGGTGCACGCCAGAACCAGACCAGAACGCCAGCCGCCAGAAATAGCCAAGCCACCTCCGATTCGGTGATGACCGTCACTGCTGCGAGCACCAGGTAGATGCACCACAGCAGTTTGTCCTTACCAACACTCTTCTTGGTCAGCTTGTAGGCACTGATCGCAATGATGCCGATGACGGCGGCACCCACCCCGTAGAACACGGACTGCATCCACGTCAGTCCACCGAAGCGCGTGTATGCCCAGCCGAGTGCCAACACCATCAGGAAAGAGGGCAACACAAAGGCGATGCCGACGAGCGTCGCGCCCAGGATGCGGTAATGCACATAGCCAAGGTAGATCGCCAGTTGGGCCGCCATGGGCCCTGGCGCCAGTTGTGCCAGCGCGATGCCTTCCTTGTAGTCGGCGTCGGTGATCCACTGGCGCGCGTCCACCAGATCACGGTGCATGTAGCCGGCCAGGGCCACCGGGCCACCAAAGCCGAAGGTGCCGAGTCGCAGGAAGTAAAGCACCAGTTGCCGTAGCGTGTAGCCGGGGCGCTTATGGGTTGACTGGTCCGATGCGGTATCGGCTGGTTGGGGCGAGTTCATCGTTAGTCTTGAGGTGTGAAATTGATTGGCGAATTTGGATTAGCGCTTGCGGCTACTGGAGAAGTGCAGATGGAGCGAATCGAGGACATGGCTCATCTCGTCCAGCAGGGCATCATCGTCGGACAGCCGCTCACGGGCACCGGTCAGCACGGCTTCAAAGCCGCTCGCTTCCGCGACGGGCATGCCGCCGATGTCGAGTACATGAATCATCTGGCCAAGGCGCGCCAGCCCCTTGTCCTCGTCGAGCCCAAAGCTGGCGAGCAACACTTCAAAGGAAACGCGGTCGCCGATATGCGTGAACGTCGCGCCATCGAAGTCGAATCCCAACGCGTCGTCCGGGCATTCGTGCATGTCGGCGAGCCAGAGGAAGGTGGCGTGGGGATCGATGAAGCGCCGGATCAGCCAGGCACAGGCGACGCGGTCCACCCAGAGGTGCCGGCGTGTCGCCCAGTGCCGCCCCTGATACTGGGTGGGATCACGTCGTGGGATGCTGCCGGCTACCCCATGTGGTTCGCCCGGCGACAGGAGAATGTCAACGGCCGCGTTGAAGTCGCGCCATTGCGCTTCGGCCCGGGCCGAAGCGTCGTTGGGGAAGAAGTCGATATGGCGAATCGCGTCGAATCCCCGGCCGTGGCGGCGCACGAGGCGCAGCAATTCCGCTTCGTCCGTGTCGCCCAACGTTGCGCGCGCACCGGAGAGTTCGGCCGCCCAGGCCGCGTATTCGGCCGACCGGTCGAACAATGCGCGATACTCGGCATCCTCTCGCGCATCGTTCGTGTGGACCGAGAGGATCCAAACCTTGCCGTCTTCGCTGGTCGCGTCGGCAGCGAGCTTTTCGAGCTGGCCGCGCAATCCCGGCTGGTCGGGCAGAAGGTAAGCGCCGTCCCGCAACGACGCGCCGCCGAGCGACTTGATGCCGCGCCACAGTCGCATACGCGGGGTCGCAGCCGATGTCGGCAGGCTGACGATCAGCAGCAGCCAGGTGGCTTGGGGGCTGGATGGGAGAGGATTCATGCGCCAAGCGTAGCTGGCCGTAGTCGCCTCTTCAATGTTGTAGAGATCTCTACAATTCAAATATTCGATACGGATGCGAGGGTGTCTGCCGCTTAGCGCCGTATTAGCTAGGTCAACAGCTTGGAGATCAGCAATGGCTGACATCGACGAATGGCTAAATAGCGCCTCAAGGATCATACGAAAGGCGTCTTCCGAAACGGACATCGCGGAAATTCAGAGGCGGATCGCGGCAGAACCGACGCAAGAAGTCCTTGTCGCGCGCCACGATGTGTGGCGAGCCGTCCTCTGTGCCGCTGTGGCGGCGCTGGTGGCGTACGCGGCAATGGACCGAGTGGCCACGAGCCTGGTGGTCAGGACTGGACCGACCTGGGTGGCAACGCCGTCTGCCGCATCGCCGTTCGGCCTGCTGATCGGCGAATGATGACGCCGCGAACCCGACGCCTGTCCATTTCCACGCTGGTTGGCGCGCTAGTCGGCATTTCCGTGGCGATTGCAGGTGTCTATGTCACGCGTTCCTCGCATGAACGGCACACCGACTTGCATGAAATGCTGCACGAAGCCGTGCCGCTCGACGCCAACGAGCGCGAAATTCTCGAACTGAAAGAAGAGGCATTTGCCCAGCGCCGTCGGGAGATCGAGATGCGGTTGCGGGCGGCGAACGGAAAGCTGGCGAACGCCATCGCCAGAAATCCAAACTGGTCGCCCGAGGTCGAGGCCGCAACCCAGGAGGTCGAGCGCGCCGCCGGCGACCTGCAGCGCGCCACGCTGGTCCATGTGTTCGAGATGCGTGCCGGTCTCAAGCCCGAGCATCGGCCTGCCTACGACCGCGTCCTTGTCGATGCGCTTCGCCGTGGATCGCAGTGAATCCCGACGACGCGGACAAATTGCTCGCCCGCCAGGCGGCCGAAGGCAACCAGCGCGCGTTCGGTCAGCTTGTGGAACGGCATGGCATCGCGCTGGCTCAGGCTGCGCGCAGCTTTGGTATTCCCGAGACCGACGTTGACGACGTCGTACAGGACACCTTTGTCGCCGCATGGCACGCGCTGGATGATTTTGATCGAGACAGGCCGTTTCGCGCGTGGCTTTTCCGCATTGGACTCAACAAGATGCGGGACCTGTATCGCTTCCGGCGCGTCAGACAATTCCTTTTCGGCGCTGAGGACCTTGGCGACATGGAACTGGCCGGCGGGGTCGCACACGATGAGCCGGGCCCGGAACAGCACGTGGCAGCGCGCCGGGACCTGGCACGCGTAGTCAAGACCCTGGACAAGCTGGACAAGGGCTCGCGCGAAGCGATTGTATTGACGGCAATCGTGGGAATGTCCCAGCCGGAAGCAGCAGCCGTGCTTGGCATGAGCGTGAAAGCCATCGAGGGGCGCATTGCGCGTGCGCGGGCCAAACTTGCCGCCGTACTCGAGGCGGGCTCCCAAAAATAAAGACCCAATCCGACGAGGGGAAGCACCACCTGGATTCGTATAGAGAGGAATAGTAGTCAACCTTCTCTCTTCGATGAAACAGGTGATTTTTTCGTTGCTTTGCCGGCCTCGCTACCTCAGCGTGGCGTTGTGGTGCCTGCCTGCCGCATTGAGCCATGCCGCCGAGGCGCCTCCCTATCAGAACCTGTTGCAGCAGTCACTGGCACTTGCCCCGGCAATGGTCGCGCAGGCGGCCAATGTTCGCGCCGCCGGCGCCGACGCCGCTCAGTCCCGTGCCTGGCTCAACCCGCGGATCGATACCGTGCTGGAGAACTTGGGCGCCCCGGCAAGCGAAGGCGTAAGCCAGCGCCAGAATACCTATTCGATCACGCAGCCTTTTGAAATTGGGGGCAAGCGGGGCGCGCGCATCGAGGTCGGAGAACGCAACTTCGCCGCAGCACAGGCGCGAGAGCGGCAGGCTCAGGTGGCCTATGCCGCGGAACTCGCTGTGGTCTACGCAACCGCAGAAGCGATGCTGGGGCGCCAGGCGCTGGCGACCGAAAATCTGGCACGCGCCAATGAGGAGCTGGCGGCGGCGCGTGCCCTCGTCGATTCCGGGAAAGAGGCCAGTTTGCGCAGCGCGCAGGCAAGAGCCAGTGTGTCGGCGGCGCAGGCTGCCGAGGCGGCAGCCACCAACGACGCCACGCAAGCATTGGCAAGGTTGTCCGCGCTGTCTGGCGCCTCGGAGCCCTATACGGCGGTCACGAGTTCCTTGCTGACGGCCCAGCCGGCCATCCTGAATGCTCCCACCGCGCTTGGCGAGTCCCCCTCGGTGCGCGCTGCCGAAGCCGAACGCAATGCATTGGACGCCCAGGTGGACGTCGAAAGAAAGCGCTGGATCCCCGATGTCGGCGTCAGCGCGGGGGTACGCCGCTATGGCTGGACCAATGCCAGTGGCTACGTGGTGGGCGTGACGGCTTCCCTTCCGTTGTTTGACCAGAACCGCAATGGCATCAACGCTGCCGTCGAACGCGTCGCGGCTGCGCAGGCGCGGCTCGACAGCATTCGGCTTGAGGCGAATGCCGTACGCCAGTCCGCCATCTCCCAAGTGGCCACGACGGAAAAGCAACTCGCCGCGGCTAGCGAGGGAGAACAGGCGGCTACGGAAGCCTATCGCATGGGGCGCATTGGTTATGAATCAGGCAAGACGCCGCTGATGGAACTGCTGGTCGTGCGACGTGCACTGATCGAAGCCCGGCAACTGACGATTGACGCGCGCCTGGCGCGCGTGCGCGCCTTGGCGGCGCTGGCTCAGGCAGACGGCCGTCTGGCATTTGAGGAATCACGATGATGAAGAACGAGCGTCGGTCTGTGAACTGGCCAATGGTAGCTGGGGTGGCCGCAGTGGCGGCGGCGGTGGGTTTCGGCGCGGCGAGACTGTCTGGGCCGGAGAAGTTGCCCGCATCGTCACAGGCTGCAGAAGCGAAGAAGCCGGGAGTCACGGCGGAAAAAGCTGGCCCACAAGAGGTCAAAATTCCGGCCGCCTACCTTGCGGCCGCCAACATCGCGGTGGAGCCGGTAGCGAGCGCAGCAGTCGGCGCGGAAATCCTGGCGCCGGCCACGGTGGCAGCAGTGCTCGGCAGCGAGGCGGTTATCGTGTCGCGCGCCGCCGGCGCCGTGCAGCGTATTCAGCGCCGGCTTGGCGATTCCGTGCGGGCGGGTGATGTGCTGGCCGTGGTCGATAGCCCCGATGCAGCCGCCATGGCTGCCGAGCGCAAGGTCGCGCAGGCGAAGGCCGATCTCGCGCGCAAGACCTACGAGCGCGAGGCAAGCTTATTCCAGCAGGGCGTCACGCCCCGTCAGGAAATGGAAGCAGCGAAATCCGCGCTCGAAGTTGCGCAGGCCGAAGCGCAGCGCGCTGCCACGGTGGCCCAGTCCGCGCATCTGGCCAGCGACGGGCGCTCGGTGGCCGTCGTCAGCCCGATTGCGGGCAAGATCACGGCCCAGTCCGTCACGCTGGGCGCTTTCGTGGCCCCCCAGGCGGAACTCTTCCGCGTGGCCGGCACCGGTGCCGTGCAGGTGGAGGCCGCCGTGACCGCCGCCGATACGAACCGCATTGCCACCGGTAGCGACGCCACCATTGTGCTGGCCAACGGCTCGCCGCTGCCGGCGCGCGTGCAGGCGGTCACGCCGACTGTGACAGGTAGCGCGCGTGCCGCGACGGTGGTCGTGGTGCCGGCGCAGCCGACTGATCGGCTCGTGGTGGGCGAAGGCGTCCAGGTGCGCCTGCGCACGGCGGCGAGCGATGCCGCTTCCCTTTCTGTGCCGGAAGACGCGGTGCAGAACCTCGACGGCCGCGACGTCCTCTTCGTCCGCACGCAGGAAGGCTTCCGTCCACGTCCCGTGCTGGTGGGTACCCGTAGCGGTGGTTCGGCGCAAATCCTCTCCGGTGTACAGCCCGGCGAACAGGTGGCCACCCGCAATGCCTTCCTGGTCAAGGCGGAAATGAACAAGGGCGGCGGGGACGAGGAATGATCGAGCGTATCCTCAGCGGCTCGGTCCGCTATCGCTGGCTGGTTCTGTTCCTCACGGCAATCGTCGCGATCATTGGCGCCTGGCAACTCAACCTGCTGCCGATCGATGTCACGCCTGACATCACGAACAAGCAGGTCCAGATCAACACCGTGGTGCCGACGATGAGCCCGGTGGAAGTGGAAAAGCGCGTCACGTATCCGATCGAGACGGCTATTTCCGGTCTGAACGGTGTCGAGAGCACGCGCTCGATGTCGCGTAACGGCTTCAGCCAGGTGACCGTGATCTTCAAAGAGAGCGCGAACCTGTACTTCATGCGCCAGCAGGTAACCGAACGGCTGGCCCAGGCGCGTCCGAACCTGCCGGGAAATGTCGAGCCGCAGATGGGACCGGTATCGACGGGGCTGGGTGAGGTCTTTCACTACAGCGTCGAGTACCAGTATCCGGACGGCACCGGCGCCCCCATCAAGGACAGCGAGCCGGGCTGGCAGAGCGACGGCAGCTTTCTGACCGAGCGTGGCGAGCGTCTCGATGATCGCGTCTCAAGGCTCGCCTATCTGCGCACGGTGCAGGATTGGATCATCCGGCCGCAGTTGCGCACGACGCCTGGCGTGGCCGACGTCGATTCACTCGGCGGTTACGTCAAGCAGTTTGTCGTCGAGCCTGACACCGCCAAATTGGCAGCCTACGGCATTTCCTATGGCGAGCTTGCGCAGGCACTTGAGGATGCCAATCTGTCAGTCGGCGCGAACTTTATCCGGCGCTCCGGAGAGTCATACCTGGTGCGCGCCGATGCCCGGATCAAATCGGCCGACGAAATATCCCGGGCTGTGATTGCCCAACGACAGGGTGTGCCGATCACGGTGGGACACGTCGCAGCGGTCAAGATTGGCGGAGAACTGCGGTCCGGTGCCGCCAGCCGCAATGGCAACGAAACCGTGGTGGGCAGCGCGCTGATGCTCGTTGGGGCCAACAGCCGCACCGTGGCGCAAGCCGTGGGCGACAAACTGGACCAGATCTCGAAGACGCTGCCGCCAGGCGTGCTGATCGTTCCTACTCTCAATCGCTCCCAACTGGTGATTGCGACCATCGAAACGGTGGCGAAGAACCTGGTGGAAGGAGCGCTGCTGGTGGTGGCAATCCTGTTCGCCCTGCTGGGCAACTGGCGTGCGGCGGCCATTGCCGCCCTGGTCATTCCGCTGTCCATGCTGGTCAGCGCGATCGGCATGAATCAGCTCAATATTTCCGGCAACCTGATGAGCCTGGGGGCGTTGGACTTCGGCCTGATCATTGACGGGGCGGTCATCATCGTGGAGAACTCGCTCAGGAGGCTGGCTGAGCGGCAGCACCACGAGGGGCGTGTGCTGACACTCAATGAGCGGCTGGAAGAAGTTATCCAGTCCTCCCGCGAAATGGTCCGTCCGACGGTCTACGGCCAGCTCGTGATCTTCATGGTCTTCCTGCCATGCCTGACCTTCCAGGGAGTGGAAGGCAAGATGTTCTCCCCGATGGTGATTACGCTGATGCTGGCACTCGCGTCGGCCTTTGTGCTGTCGCTGACCTTCGTGCCCGCCATGGTGGCAGTGCTGCTGCGCAAGAAGGTGGCTGAGAAGGAGGTGCGCATCATCGCGGCAACCAAGCAGCGCTACCGGCCGTGGCTTGAGCTTGCCGTGGCGCGCCCAATGCCGTTCATTGGCACCGGTGTTGCGACGCTGGCGATCGCGGCGGCGGCCTTCACGTTTGTCGGACGCGAATTCATGCCGACGCTCGACGAGCAGAACTTGAACCTGTCGTCGGTGCGTATTCCGTCGACGTCGATCGACCAGTCGGTCGCCATCGATCTGCCACTTGAACGCGCTGTGCTGTCGCTGCCGGAAGTCCAAACGGTGTATTCGAAGGCGGGCACGGCCAGCCTGGCGGCCGACCCGATGCCGCCGAACGCTTCGGACAACTACATCATCCTGAAACCGAAGGACGAGTGGCCGGAGGGGGTCACGAGCAAGGAACAGGTTATCGAGCGCATTCGCGAGAAGACCGCGCCGATGGTCGGCAATAACTATGATGTGACGCAGCCGATCGAGATGCGGTTCAACGAACTGATCGGCGGCGTGCGTAGCGACGTCGCCGTGAAGGTCTATGGCGAAAACCTGGACGAACTGGCGGCCACGGCTCAGCGCATCGCGGGCGTGCTGAGAAAAACCCCGGGAGCCACCGACGTTCGCGTGCCACTAACCAGCGGTTTCCCGACCTTCGACATCGTCTTCGATCGCGCCGCAATCGCCCGCTATGGCCTGACGGTCAAGGAAGTGGCTGATACGGTGTCCGCGGCTATGGCGGGTCGGCAATCCGGGCAGATCTTCGATGGCGATCGCCGTTTCGACATCGTGGTTCGCCTGCCGGGCGAGCAGCGTGGGAACCTCGACGTCCTCGGCGCGCTTCCGGTCATGCTGCCAGCGGTTGACGGTCAGCCTCGTGCCTCGGTACCGCTACGCCAACTCGTGCAGTTCCGGTTCACGCAGGGTCTCAATGAAGTCAGCCGCGACAATGGCAAGCGTCGTGTGTACGTGGAAACCAATGTGGGCAGCCGCGATCTGGGCAGCTTCGTGGACGATGCCGCGGATCGCATCGCCAAGGAAGTCAAGCTACCGCCAGGCATGTATATCGAGTGGGGCGGCCAATTCCAGAATCTGCAGGCGGCAACCAAGCGCCTGGCCATCATCGTACCGCTGTGCTTCATCCTGATCGCCGCGACACTGTACATGGCGATCGGCAGCGCCGCACTGACGGCGACCGTACTGACGGCAGTGCCCCTGGCGCTGGCTGGCGGCGTGTTCGCACTGCTCCTGCGCGGCATCCCGTTCTCGATCTCGGCGGCCGTCGGTTTCATTGCGGTGTCGGGTGTGGCTGTGCTGAACGGACTGGTACTGATTTCAGCTATCCGGAAGCGGCTTGAAGATGGCATGACACCGCACAGTGCGGTGATCGACGGTGCCATGGAACGGGTCCGGCCGGTGCTGATGACTGCCGCAGTGGCATCGCTCGGTTTTGTTCCGATGGCCATTGCCACCGGCACCGGTGCGGAAGTCCAGAAGCCGCTGGCCACCGTCGTCATCGGTGGACTCATCACCGCAACCGTGCTGACATTGTTTGTGCTGCCGGCACTTTGCGGCATGGTGCTGAAGCGCCGGGCCGCCGGCCGGCCGGAAGCGCAAGCCGTGCTAGAAATGTGAGTTCGCGAGTCCACTTTAGCCCCATCCCCTGATCCGCCATGTCCATTCGTACCGCATCTCCGGCATTACTGGCCGCTCTGCTATTCGGTGCAAGCACGCCGCTGGCCAAGGCGCTGACCGGTTCAGTTGCCCCGCTCTTGCTGGCCGGGCTGCTATATCTGGGCAGCGGCTTCGGCTTGGCCCTTGTGCTCGCGATCCGAAGAATCTGGGCGAAGCCTGATCCGGGAAATGATCATGGTGGCATTCCGCGAGCAGAGGTGCCGTGGCTAATTGGCGCAATCCTTGCGGGCGGCGTGGCGGGGCCAGCGTTGCTAATGACTGGCCTCGTCTCGACCAACGCCGCGTCGGCATCCCTGCTGCTGAACGTGGAGGGTGTGTTCACGGCCGTCATCGCCTGGGTGGTGTTCAAGGAGAACGCCGACCGACAGATTGTTCTGGGGATGATCGCGATCGTGGCCGGCGGCTTGCTGCTTTCCTGGCAGCCGGGCAGCCTGCAGATGTCGACTGGCGCGCTGCTTATCGTCGGCGCTTGCCTGTGCTGGGCGGTTGACAACAACCTGACCCGCAAGGTCTCCAGCAATGACGCGCTACTCGTCGCCTGCCTGAAGGGTGTTGTCGCTGGACTATGCAACACGACGCTCGCCCTGATGCATGGGGCTGTGTTTCCACCGCTCAGTACCGCGACAGGTGCGCTGGTCGTCGGATTCGCCGGATACGGTGTGAGTCTCGCCTTGTTTGTGGTGGCGCTGCGTCTGTTGGGCACTGCGCGAACCGGTGCGTATTTCTCGGTCGCACCATTGTTTGGAGTCCTGATCTCATTTGTGATCTGGCCTGAAGTGCCAGGCTTGGCTTTCTGGCTTGCCGCGGCGCTGATGGCATTGGGCGTGTGGTTGCACCTGCGCGAGCGGCACGAGCACGAGCATACCCATGAGCCACTGGCGCACAGCCACTCGCATCGACACGACGAGCATCATCAGCATGAGCACGACTTCCCATGGGATGGCAAGGAGCCCCACAGACACTGGCACGCGCACGAGGTGATGGTACACAAGCATCCGCATTATCCGGACGTGCATCATCGTCATTCGCATTAGCGTGGCACTGCCTCCGCACTGTTGAAAATCGCTTGAGGGTCCTCCGACCACTTTCTCTACCTTGAGCTAAAGGAAGCTCAAGTTTCGGTAGTGCAAGACGAGGAGGCTTTCTCAGTACAGATTCCATGGTGCGTTCCTCATGAACCTGTCGCGCGCTGCCCGTGTGCGGCGTCCAGCAACATCTCCTGATACAGATGGAGCGGGAAACGCAGCGTGCCCCGGAAGTTGATATGTCCGAAGTGCGCTGGCCCCATTCTCCGTAGCCAGTCATCATCGATCCTCTGCCCCTTCTGGCGCCAGGCATCCACTGTCACCTGCATGCGCTGCGTGTTCCACGCAATCACCAGATTGGTGAGCAGGGTCAGTGAGCCCGAGATCGCGATCATCTCGTCACGCCGACGGCCCCGTTCTGGCGCGACCTTGCCGGTGTAGACCGCACGCTGGAGCTGATGGACTGACTCTCCGCGATTGAGCAGGGTATGCAACTCCCGCCGGAATTCTGGATTGCCAAAATAGTCGCATAGGAACAGCGTCCGCAGCAGCTTGCCGAGCTGATCGGCGGCACGATAGACGGCATCACCCTGTGCGGCACTGCCGAAGCGCTGAAGGGCAACCACGGCGCTGACGCGTCCGGACTTGATAGATGCCACCAGCCGCAGCAAGCCGTCCCAGCCATCACGAATAGCCTTGAGAGAGATTTCATGGGCGACGACCGGTGTCAGCTTGTCCGGGGCGGCCAATCGCCGCGGCAAGTAGAGCTTGCGCTCGGCCAGATTGCGCAGACGCGGGCACAGATCGAATCCAAGCAGCTTCGCAACCGCCATGCCGACGCTCGTATATCCATGCGTGTCGACGGAAAGTCGAAGCAAGCCACCGTCGTCGCGCGTGTCATTGTGGCGCACGACGCCTTCGATCGCGACGCCAGCTTGTCGCTCGTTGAGCACGATCGGCTGGTTGTACACAATTCCGTGCTGGTCCAGCACGTGCGTATAGATTCCGACCGCGTGGGTGCGCCGCCGGGGATCGGCGCGGGCATAGAAAAGGTGGGGTGAGGTGTCGAGGCTCATGGAGTCGCTCGAGGCTCGTTGTCCGTCTCCCCATAGTTCGGTGATCGTGTGAGTCCGCTGGAACTCAATTACCCGATCATTGGCACGTGCCAGTCGGCCTGGCATCTCCAACGCGCGCATCAGTGTTGAAATGTGCGCCGCGTCCAGCTGGGGAATCATCGCTGCGACAGCCTTGGCATCGATCTCAGTGCCGTGTGCGATCAGCGCGCCGTACAACGCCACGAGTTCGTTCGCGTCACGCGCTCTTCGGGCCAGGAGGACTGCGCTGAAGCCGGTGCGGGCGTCCATCTCCATGATCAGATCCGCGAACTGGGCTGTACCGATGGCCTTGAAGAGCATGTCGCGTGTCTTGCGAGGCAGACCATCCGTGGGCAGCGCCTCCAATGCCGACAGGTGCAGCGTACCGTCTGAGCCGATCGTGACCCGGCCGGCCTCGCGCGCCTCATCCAAGGCCGCAAGATTCACCTTGAGGTGCTCCGACAGGCGGTCGATAAACGCATTGGCCGTCGATGGCAATGCCAGCGACGACAGATGTCGGTCGCGTTCGTTTTCCCATTGCGTCGATGGAATCAGCAGTTGATCCCGTTCCCGGAAAGATAGACTGTGATGAATCCACACGGAGCCACGTCGCAGGCCTTTGCGCAGGCCGGTGATTGCCGAGGCTTCCAACGCATGCAGTGCACGTTTGCGATCGTCATTCTCGATAAGGTCATGCCAACTGCCGCTGGCTGGCACCTCACTGCCGCGGGGTAGCTCACTCGCACCGCTATCGTGCAATTTGGTAACGAGCGCCAATTGGCGCAGGCTGGGTTCCGCTTCCCGGCCGGCAAAATCCAGTTCCCGCAGCGATGTGAGTAGAGCTCGGATCCGCTGATTGTCCTCAGTCAGTGTCTCGCGCACACTGGCTGCATGGCTCATGGCGGGCTTGCTAGGGAAATCCCCCAGCAGCTTGCCGATCTCCGCGAGCCGCTCCTCGGCCGAACGTTCGGCCTCGCCGACGAGCATCTTGATCGCTAGCAGGCGCTGGCGGTAATCCGCGGCAGAGCGGGCCTGCTTGGTCGTGGTCTTTTCGTAGGCCTGTCGGACCAGATCGGAGACCCGTCGCCCTGTCTGATAAAGCAGGGAGTCTGTCAATTCCAGTAAGGTCACTCGAAGGAAGAAAACCAGTTCCAGCGTGCGCGTCGACGCCTTCAGTTCTCTGATCTTAACGGGGCGGCGCGCCTCGATGCGCTTGGCCCAGGCCCGCTGCTTCTCCATAGGCACCGCGTCCAGTTGCCAGGTATGCGCTCCGAGTTCCTTCAGGAATCGTATTTTCTCGAGCGTTTCGGCAATGGTTGTCGGGCTGTGACGTGCTGGCGGGGTCTTCAGCCACTCAAGAACGGTCACTCCCGACGTTTCGTGACGGGTCGACAGAACCGCGTCCGCACGCGCAAGTTGAGATTCCGGGATGGTAGCCTCGATCATGGCTACCACAGCTCGCTCGATTTCCGCCCAGATCGAGCGGCCGAGATCGCGCAACGCTCGCTCGGCCGGGATCAGGATCCGCCGCTCGTATAGCCAGGAGCGCGCGTGCTGTAGCAGGTCCTCGGGCGTCAGAGATTCTTTTGCATCCTGGCGCATCCACGCCCCAAGCCCTGCCCAATGGTCTGGCCCAATCCGTGTCAGCCCGAGATAGTCGCAGGCCCAGACTTGGTGGTCATAGAGCGTCTTGTAGCGGTGATACATGGTCCGCAGCGACGCGATGGTTGGCGTCGGCACGCCAAGGCGCTCACCGATGTAACGCAGCAACTGACGCGGCAGGGTGCCGACATGGTCCAGCGTATGGCCGCTCGCCCGAAGAAAGACCAGCTGGATTGCCGCGCCGGCGCGCCAGTCTCGTCGAAACCGCTCATTCACTTCCGCCATGTCGCTGTCGGTGAGCGCAAAGTACCGCTCCACGTCGAACTCCGACATTTTGGCGGGCAAGCGGTCGATTCCCACATAGCGAAATTCCATGCCTGGCATTTCCCTACCTCCTTGCGGCGGCGCGGTGCGTGGGCAGCTATGTTACCGCGAGATCTCTCAGAGTCTGCCGACGGTCGCGGGAGTCGACCGACAAGCCCTGCCAGTAACGGCTTTCAGGGAAAGCGCCAGATTTAGCACGAAAAGTACGATTACCCCCACAGGGCGCGCTTGGCCGCGCGGCGGGGGCGGTCAACGTTCCAAAACCAAGGGGAAAAGGACCAGTCAGCAAGTGACTGATTTGACTAGGGTTTTAGGGTGGGCATCACCCTGGAACCCGCATGGCTGCTACGGGTGGCTACCCCGGTAAATTGCGGCGAAATCAAGGGGACCCCTGATCCAGACATTCGTCTATTCGCTGGCCTGGCCGCATATCCAGTGGGCGGCGATGCTGGTGGTGCGGCTGCGCCCGGGTGCGGGTAACTAGTCGCTGGACGAACTGTAGGGGGCGAGCACTAACCGTCTCGCGCGGCGGCTTGCGAACCATAGGTCGGCCCGCGGCCGGAAAAATGCTTGACCTTCCCTGCCGTGGGAACGTCCATATTAACCATGGGGGACAGAAGCCCCTGCGGCGTGGCAGGACCAAGTCGGCAGAGAGCATCGGATTTTCCGCCGGAGGTTAGTCAAATGGGCGTTCCGGGGCGCACGTTGTATGAAGAGGTCTTTGCGGTGTTCGAAAGGGCATGCCAGGAAAGCGATTTCGAGCTGGCCGAGGACCTCCTGCTCGCCCTAGAAGCGATGGATCGCCGGCAGGAAGCTCATCGGCAACTCGACCGCGCCTACCTGCTGCTAGCCGATCTCTGAGAACGGGAGTCCCCCGACTTTGGTTTCTACCTGCTTGCCATCGGCTGGCCAATGCCCCTGGGGACAGCAGTGGTCCTCTTCCATGCCTTAGCGTGCAATATTTTCCGTTTTCTGAAGTGACCCCTTCTTTACGGAGTCCCGCGTATACCAGTCGTTCTTCTCGACAACCGGCTCTTTGCGATAGTGCCGCATGACCCGAAGAAAGCACTCGAGAGGCTGTTCCTTCTTTCGTAACCATCGGGCCTAACGTCGTCGGAGACAATTGCACGTTCCGGCTAATTCGAGAAACATCGTCTATTTTGCAGAAAGCGGCCGCTAACCGATCGAGCGGGGGAGTATCCGAAGGTCTTGCGAGCGCCGAGGCAATTTCTTCCATGTGCGCCGGGCTGCAAGGAAACTCATGTCGATCGGACAGTGCGCTCACTTTGGCTTGCAGAGCCGGGTTCGTGCCCTCGTGAAGGTACGCAAACAGGTTGTAATCCAGGTAAATTCTCATGCGATGGAGTTTGCGTATTGTTAAGCGCGCTCATACGTTTGGGAAATGCTGGCCGAACCTGAAGTTGGCGCATTCGCGCTGCACGTGGCTTGGGAGCAGTGGGAGTCTTACTTCTTCGACATTTGAAGGATTCTGAGCACGATGAGTGCGAAGGCAGTCGCGACGATGGCCGTCACCGCATGGCCCATGCCGGCGGCCACGCCGATCGCGGCAGCAATCCAGATGCTCGCGGCAGTTGTGAGCCCCCTGACGTGTGTCTCATTGTCCGGCTTCAGGATCGCCCCTGCACAAAGGAATCCGATGCCTGACGTGAGACCCTGAAGCACGCGGCTCATGTCGGCAAGCTGCACGCCCGCCTGGAGGGGAACCACGACAAAAACGCATGCCCCCAGCGCGACGAGCATGTGAGTGCGCACGCCTGCGGATTTTCCCGAGCTCTCCCGCTCGTACCCCAGCAAGCCCCCCAAAACGATAGAGACGGTCATTCGAACGACGGCACGTACTGCCTCGGCAGCATTAGCGAGATCGGAGAATTCCGAGCTCAATGTGCGGATGATGTCGTTCATTGCGGAGCGTCTCTGGGTGTGTCCTGAAAATGGCCAAGACAGTCTATGTCGCAGAAGATGACTGTCAGATTGCCGAGCTATGACACAACCGGATTCGCTGGCCGGGGGGCAAGATTAACAACGTATTACATTTCGGCAATAAAGCCTGACAACGGAAGGGCAACCTTAGAATGCCGGCCATTAGTGCTCGTTTTCGCGCCAGTGTGTCCACTCGAAGTGCGCGACATTCTCCTCCAGCCCCCGAACCGCATGACCGATTCTTCAATCTCCCCGTCCCAACCCGCTGGTCTCTCGAGGGCGCTGGACAATTTCCTGACACGCCACCGCATCGGCGTTTGGCGTGTTGTCGTAACGTTTGTCCTGGCAAGTCTGGTCTTTGGCCATTCTCGCTGGGACGGTACCTGGGTGTCGCCGCTGCTGCTGACGCTGGGGATGTTGGGGGTGAGCCTGGCCACGGTCGGGCGGCTCTGGTGCGCGTTGTACATTTCCGGGCGCAAGAACAATACCTTGGTGACCTCGGGTCCATATTCACTGTGTCGCCATCCGCTCTATGTCTGCAACTTGCTAGGCATTATCGGACTAGGGGCGATGACCGAGTCGCTGGCGGTTACCGCAGTCCTGGCGCTCGCATTTGCGCTGATGTACCCGGCTGTCATCCGGACGGAAGACCGCTTTCTGGCTTCCGCCTTCCCGGAATTCGCCGAATACGCACGCCGTACACCAGCGTTCTTTCCCCGTCTGTCGCTGTATAGGGGGGAGTCGACATGGACGGTCCATGTGTCTTCCTTTCAACGCAATATTGCGGACTCGGTCTGGTTTCTCGGCCTGTCGGTGGTCGTGGAGTCGTTTGATTTGTTCCATGACGCCGGCGTCCTCCGGGCGGTCGTGACGCTTGCCTGATGCGGGCAACTCCGCATACACGTACAGCCATGCACTACGCTCACGTCTCCGATTCTGTTGTCGAGAGCATGCTCGTGATGCTGGTCGGCCTGATCGTCCTGTATGTGGGGTTCGCTGTCTATTTGCGGTGGAAGCATGGGCCCGCCCCCAAGCGTAAGACTGATGAGGGGCGAAAGCGGCACCCCAAAACGAGCAGGCGAAAGCGATAATCGTAATCTGCTCTTAATGCTGGTGATCGAGGATTCATGTAAACTTCGGCGACGGCCCAGCCGTTAGTACTTCAACCCCAAGCCCCCCGCACAGTCTCCCAAGGAATGCGACGTTTCGTTCTGATCTTCGTGCTGCTCATTTTGCCGTTCCAGTTTTCCTGGGCGGCAGCGGCACGCTATTGTCAGCACGAGAAAGCCACGGCCACTTGGCACCTTGGGCACCACGAGCATCGTCATCAGCAGCCGGAAGGTAAAACGGATGCCGAGAAAAAGCCATTCGTGGATACAGACTGCGGGGTATGCCATCTGGTCTCCCTCCCGTTCGTCTATGGACAGACGCAGGACGTGTTGATAGCGAATCGGGTAGAAGTGACCGATACTCAACATTCGTCCGAGTTCTCGTCTCTGAATGCCAGGGCTCCCGACCGTCCTCAGTGGCAGCGTCTCGCTTGATCGGCGAGACGACGACTCTTTTTCTCCTTTCGTCTCTCGCCGAATTCTCCTGGTCACATACCTTGGTGCAATTCGATGCGAAGACTATTTCTGCCGCTCGGGCTGGCGGTAGCATTTCTCAGCCCAAACTTTGCCGTAGCGCAATCTGACACCGGCACGTCCATGGTGCCCGTCTTCCCAAGGGAAGCGGCGGGACCGTTGACCCTCGAGGCCGCGTTGTCGCTGGCGGCAGGAAGCAATTTCAACCTGTCCGCCGCCGCCAAGGAACTCGATTCCACAGAAGGTGGGATCATGCAGGCCCGGGTTATTCCGAACCCGGAACTCCAGACGCTGGTCGAGGACACGCGGAAATCCACCCGTACATCCACCGCCCAGATGAATATCCCCATCGAACTGGGCGGCAAGCGCTCGGCTCGTATCAATGCCGCGGAAAGGACGCGCGAACTGGCGCAGGCAACGCTGGCTGGCGTTCGCGGTGACATTCGGGCGCAGGTAATCGAGAGCTTTTTTTCCGTCTTGATCGCACAGGAACGCGTCAAGCTGGCAACTGGCTCCGCGGATATCGCTGCGAGGGGCGCGCAAGCCGCTTCACGCCGCGTCGCGGCCGGCAAGATCTCCCCGGTTGACGAAACTAAGGCACGTGTCGAACAGGCCAACGCCGAACTTGAATTGGCCGAAGCAACGGCGAGCCTGCAGTCCGCCCGTCAGGCGTTGACGGCGTTGTGGGGCAATGCATCGCCGCAGTTTGCCGAAGCACAGGGCAATCTGGACGCGCTGCCATCCAGGCCGGCGCCTGAACTCCTTCAGAAGGAGCTGGAAAACTCACCGCTGGTGGCCGCAAGCCGCGCTGAACTTGACCGCCGCCAGGCATTGGTGGGCGTTGAGCGCAGCCGCCAGTATCCGGATCTGACAGTCAGTCTGGGTGCCAAGCGAGATACAGAAGCCAACCGCAACATGGCGGTGATCGGTGTGGCGATCCCGTTGCCGATTTTTGACCGGAATCAGGGCAACTTGTATTCGGCCATTCGCCAGGCGGACAAGGCCCAGGATGAATATCTGGCCAATCGCATCAGCCTGACCCGAAATCTCCTGATGGCATCGAACCAGCTGTCGGTATCGCGCGCCTCGGCACAAACGCTGAAGCAGACCGTCTTGCCAGGCGCCGAGCAAGCCTTCAACGCGGCGACCATTGGCTTCGAGGCCGGCAAGTTCAATTATCTGGACGTCCTGGATGCCCAGCGCACGCTGTTCCAGGCACGCATCCGCTATCTCGGCGTGCTTGGACAAACCTATCAGGCGGCGACCACGATCGATCGCATTCTGGGACGTTAAGACGGGATTCATAAAACATGGCTATTTCGAACAAACAAAAGGCTGCCATTGCGGCCATCGTACTGGTGGGCGGCGTCGCGACTGGTGGCGTTCTGCTGAGCGGGCGCTCTGCGCCGGAAGAGCAGGGTGGGCACTCGGAATCCAAGGGGCATGGCGACACCGAGCACCATGGCAAGCAGGCGGCGGAAGCCGACCACAAGGATGACAAGTCACACGGCGACGGCGAGCATCACGAGGTCAAGAAGGGCCCCAATGGTGGCGCGCTCTTTTCGCGTGATGGCTATGACGTCGAAATTGGCACGGCCGAATCCAAGGGCGAGGCCCGTATTCGGCTCTGGGTTAGCAAGTCTGGGAAGGCGGTGGCAAATGGCGTGGCAGCGACAGGCCAGCTCGTGCGGGCTACGGGCGAGTCTCAAGCGCTCAAGTTCGTGGTGTCTGGCGACGCGCTGGAAAGCCAACAGCCAGTTGCCGAGCCCCATGTCTTTGACGTGACCGCAAATGTGACCTTGCCCGGTTCGTCTTCGCCACTCGCCGTGCGGCTCTCGAAAGAGGAAGGCAAGATTGAGTTGACAGCGGACCAGCTGGCCAAGACAGGGGTAGTGGTTCAAACCGCGGGCTCGGCAAAGGTCCAGGCTGGCGTCCAGTTCCCCGGCGAAATCCGTTTCAACGAAGACAAGACAGCCCACGTGGTGCCGCGACTGGCTGGCGTCGTAGAGAGCGTTCCGGCCAATATTGGGCAACAGGTTAAGAAGGGACAGGTTCTCGCGGTCATCGCGAGCACCGGACTTTCTGACCAGCGCAGCGAACTGCTCGCAGCACAGAAACGTCTGGATCTGGCGCGTGTCACTTATGACCGCGAGAAGAAGCTCTGGGAACAGAAGATCTCTGCGGAGCAAGATTATCTGAGCGCCCGCAACGCGCTGCAGGAAGCGCAGATCAGTGTCCAGAACGCGCAGCAGAAGCTGACCGCCATTGGCGCCAGCAACAGCTCGACGGCACTCAATCGCTACGAGCTGCGCGCACCGTTCGACGGCATGATCGTTGAAAAGCATATCTCGCTTGGGGAAGCGGTGGCGGACAACGCCAACGTGTTCACGCTGTCGGATCTGTCGTCCGTCTGGGCCGAGTTCGTGGTGTCTGCCAAGGATGTCGAGCGGGTGCGCATCGGCGAAAAGGCGTCGATCAATTCGGCATCGTCCGATGTGAAGGCAGATGGCACCGTTTCATACGTGGGTTCGCTGCTGGGCGAGCAGACGCGGACGGCGAAGGCCCGCGTAACATTGACCAATCCACAGATGGCTTGGCGACCGGGTCTCTTCGTCACGGTCGACGTATTCGGTGCTGATGTCGAGGTGCCCGTTGCGGTGAAGACCGAGGCCGTCCAGGACGTCAATGGCGAGAGCGTAGTCTTTGTCGCGGTTCAAGGTGGATTCGTGCCGCAGCCGGTGAAGGTCGGCCGGACAAACGGCAAGGTCATCGAGATTGTCGAGGGCCTGAAGCCGGGCGCACGTTACGCCGCCGCCAACAGTTTTGTTCTGAAGGCCGAACTTGGCAAATCCAGCGCCGAACACGGCCATTGATACGGGGGAAACAGCAATGTTTGAACGTATCATTAGTTTCGCCATCCAGCAGCGATGGCTGGTCCTGCTCGCCGTGTTTGGAATGGCCGGGTTAGGGATTTTCAGCTACAACCGACTACCGATCGACGCGGTCCCTGACATTACCAACGTTCAGGTTCAGGTCAATACCTCGGCACCAGGCTATTCACCGCTCGAAACCGAACAGCGTGTTACGTATCCGATCGAGGTCGTGATGGCCGGCCTGCCGGGACTCGAACAGACGCGTTCCCTGTCCCGCTATGGCTTGTCGCAGGTGACGGTCATCTTCAAGGATGGCACGGACGTCTATTTCGCGCGCCAACTCGTCAACCAGCGCATCCAGGAAGCCAAGGACAATCTGCCTGAAGGCGTTGTGCCGGCGATGGGGCCTATTTCGACCGGCCTCGGGGAGATCTATCTATGGACCGTTGAAGCCGAAGAGGGTGCTCGCAAAGCTGACGGGACTGCCTATACGCCGACAGATTTGCGCGAAATCCAGGATTGGGTGGTACGGCCGCAACTGCGTAACGTGCCCGGTGTCACCGAGATCAATACTATCGGTGGTTTCAACAAGCAGTACCTGGTCGCGCCGAGTCTTGAACGGCTAGCGTCGTACGGGCTGACGCTGACCGACGTCGTCAATGCGCTGAACAAGAACAACGACAACGTGGGTGCGGGCTACATCGAGCGTAGGGGCGAGCAGTATCTGGTTCGTGCGCCGGGTCAGGTTGCGTCCGAAGACGACATCCGCAACATTATTGTCGGTACAGCGCAGGGGCAGCCGATCCGCATTCGCGACATCGGGGATGTGGAGATTGGCAAGGAACTGCGTACCGGTGCGGCAACCGAGAATGGCAAGGAAGTTGTGCTGGGCACGGTATTCATGCTCATCGGCGAAAACAGCCGGGCTGTGTCAAAAGCGGTCGATGAAAAGGTCGCTTCCATTAACCGTACGATGCCGGAAGGTGTGAAGATCGTAACGGTATACGACCGGACACGTCTGGTCGACAAGGCCATTGCGACCGTCAAGAAGAACCTTCTTGAAGGCGCGGTGCTCGTCATCGTAATTCTGTTCCTTTTCCTGGGTAACATCCGCGCGGCGCTGATTACCGCGACGATCATTCCGCTGGCGATGTTGTTCACCTTCACGGGGATGGTGAACTACAAGATCAGTGCGAACCTGATGAGCTTGGGCGCGCTCGACTTCGGCATCATCATCGATGGCGCGGTGGTGATTGTCGAAAACTGTGTGAGGCGACTGGCGCATGCGCAGGAACACCATGGCCGGCCATTGACGCGCTCCGAGCGGTTCCATGAGGTGTTTGCCGCAGCGAAGGAGGCGCGTCGCCCACTGATCTTCGGTCAGCTCATCATTATGATCGTCTACCTGCCGATCTTTGCGCTGACGGGGGTGGAAGGCAAGATGTTCCACCCGATGGCGTTCACGGTCGTCCTGGCGCTGCTGGGCGCGATGATTCTGTCCGTGACGTTCGTTCCGGCTGCGGTCGCCTTGTTCATCGGCGAACGGGTGGCCGAGAAAGAAAATCGTCTCATGCTCTGGGCGAAGCGTCGCTACGAGCCGCTGCTGGAAAAGTCGCTCGCGAACACGGCCGTTGTATTGACGTTTGCCGCGGTGTCAATTGTTCTGTGCGTGGCCATTGCGGCCCGCCTGGGCAGCGAGTTCATCCCCAATCTGAACGAAGGCGACATTGCCATCCAGGCGCTGCGCATTCCTGGCACGAGCCTGTCGCAGTCCGTGGAGATGCAGAAGACGATCGAGACGACCCTCAAGGCAAAATTCCCCGAAATCGAGCGCGTGTTTGCGCGGACAGGTACGGCGGAGATTGCATCCGATCCGATGCCGCCGAATATTTCGGATGGCTACATCATGCTCAAGCCTGAGAAGGATTGGCCAGAGCCGAAGAAAACACATGCCGAACTGCTGTCCGCCATCCAGGAGGAAGCCGGCAAGATCCCCGGGAACAACTACGAGTTCTCCCAACCGATCCAGCTGCGGTTCAACGAGCTGATCTCCGGGGTCCGCTCGGACGTCGCAGTCAAGATCTTCGGCGATGACAACAACGTGCTCAGCGAGACGGCGAAGAAGGTATCGGCCGTGCTGCAGGGCATCCCCGGCGCGCAGGAGGTGAAGGTAGAACAGACCACCGGCTTGCCGATGCTGACGGTCAAGATCGATCGGGAGAAGGCGGCGCGATACGGGCTTAACATGAGCGACGTGCAAGACGCGGTGGCAACGGGCGTCGGAGGCCGTGATTCCGGAACCTTCTTCCAGGGCGATCGTCGTTTCGATATCGTGGTCCGCCTGCCCGAAGCTGTGCGCGGCGAGGTCGAGGCTCTGCGCCGATTGCCGATTCCGTTGCCAAAAGGAGTGGACGCGAGAACGACGTTTATCCCATTGAGCGAGGTGGCGACGCTGGAAATGGCGCCCGGCCCGAACCAGATCTCGCGCGAGAACGGCAAGCGCCGCATCGTGATCAGTGCCAACGTTCGTGGACGTGATATTGGTTCATTCGTGCCCGAGGCGGAAGCGGCTATCCAAAGCCAGGTCAAGATCCCGGCTGGCTACTGGATGACATGGGGTGGCACCTTTGAGCAACTGCAGTCCGCCACCACCCGCCTGCAGGTGGTAGTGCCGGTGGCGCTGTTGCTGGTCTTCGTACTGTTGTTTGCGATGTTCAACAACATCAAGGATGGCTTGCTAGTCTTCACGGGCATTCCCTTTGCGCTGACTGGCGGGATTCTTGCCCTGTGGATACGCGGCATTCCGATGTCCATTACTGCAGCGGTGGGCTTCATCGCGCTGTGCGGGGTGGCGGTGCTCAATGGTCTGGTGATGCTGTCGTTTATCCGATCGCTGCGCGAAGAAGGGCATTCCCTCGACAGCGCGGTCCGAGTTGGCGCCCTGACGCGACTGCGTCCGGTGCTGATGACGGCCCTGGTGGCATCCCTGGGTTTCGTGCCGATGGCCATCGCCACCGGTACGGGCGCTGAGGTGCAACGTCCCCTCGCAACGGTGGTAATCGGTGGCATCTTGTCGTCCACGGCGCTGACCCTACTGGTGTTGCCGGTGCTCTATCGACTTGCTCACCGCAAGGATGAGGACGCGGAAGATACTCGCGAGCCAGTCACTCAGACGCATCAACCGGATCAAGGCCGCCAGCCTGCATGACGTAAATCCTTGGGCGGTCATCGTACCGCCCAATTTTTATAGGAGTTTCTATGGGCGCAGGTCACTCACACGACCATCCCGGTGGCAACGAGCGATCGCTCAAGATCGCCCTTGCGCTGACCGGTACGTTCCTGATTGCCGAAGTGGTCGGTGGTGTCATGACGAAGAGCCTGGCGTTGATCTCCGACGCCGCGCACATGCTCACGGACACCGTCGCACTGGCCATCGCACTGGCTGCTATTGCGATCGCCAAGCGACCCGCGGACAAGAAGCGGACATTTGGCTACTACCGTTTTGAGATTCTTGCCGCGGCCTTTAACGCATTGCTGCTGTTCGGTGTGGCTATCTACATCCTGTACGAAGCCTACCTGCGGCTGAAATCGCCACCTCAGATTGAGTCAACCGGCATGTTCGTCGTGGCTGTGCTGGGCCTGATCATCAATCTCATCAGCATGCGCATGCTGTCCTCCGGGCAAAGCAGCAGCCTGAACGTGAAGGGTGCTTATCTGGAAGTCTGGAGCGATCTGCTCGGGTCGGTTGGCGTCATCGCCGGTGCGATCATCATCCGCTTCACGGGCTGGGCGTGGGTCGACTCCGCCATTGCGGTGCTGATCGGCCTCTGGGTACTGCCTCGCACGTGGATCCTGCTGAAGTCGAGCCTGAATGTGCTGCTCGAAGGCGTACCCGATGACGTGGATCTGGCAGAGGTTGAGAAGCAAATTCTGGCGACGCCCGGGGTAAAAAGCTTCCATGACCTCCACATCTGGGCACTTACCAGCGGCAAGGCGAGCTTGACGGTTCATGTCGTGAATGACACGGCCGTCAACCCGGAAATGGAAGTGCTACCGGAATTGAAGCAGATGCTGGCTGACAAATTCGATATCACGCACGTGACCATTCAGTTCGAACTGGCACCATGCGAACAAGCGGATGCAGCTCAGCATTTCAATGCATCGCCAGCACTGGTCGGATCGAAGTCGCTTGCTGCAGGAGGAAACTAAGGTGCGGGTACTTGTTGTAGAAGACGAACCGCGTACTGCGGAGTATTTGCAGAAGGGATTGTCGGAGTCGGGTTTCGTGGTCGACATCGCGAACAATGGTGGCGATGGGCTCCACATGGCGGAAGAGACCGACTACGACGTCATCATCCTGGACGTCATGCTGCCAGGTATGGACGGGTGGACGGTCATCAAGTCCATTCGATCCAAGTCCGAGACACCCGTACTGTTTCTGACGGCGCTGGATGATGTGGCGGATCGTGTCAGAGGCTTCGAGTTGGGGGCAGACGATTACCTGGTCAAGCCCTTCGCCTTTGCCGAGCTCCTTGCCCGTATCCGGCGTTGCTTGCGCCAAAGCACCTCGAAGGAGTCCGAGCGATTGCGCATTGCCGATCTGGACATCGACGTGCTTGGAAGGCGGGTATTCCGGGGAACTACCCGCATTGAATTGACGAATCAGGAGTTCTCGCTGTTGCACCTGCTCATGCGCCGGAGAGGGGAGGTGCTGTCGCGAACCACGATCGCGTCCCAGGTCTGGGACGTCAACTTCGACACGGATACCAATGTCGTTGACGTCGCGATCCGGCGCCTGAGATCCAAGGTGGATGATCCCTTCGATCAAAAGCTGATCCATACCGTACGGGGAATGGGCTATGTCCTCGACCCAGAGCGCGGCCGGTGACGGAATGAGGCCCGGGACTTCGATAACCCCGCTGTCACTGACGAGGCGGCTTGGGCTCTTCTTTGCATTGGTACTGTCTATCGCGCTGGCCAGCATGGGCGCCTTTGCTTACTACTCGCTCGCCGCGCAACTCGAGGCCAGAGACGATGAGGTTGTAAAGGGAAAACTCGAACAGGTCGAGCATTTCTTGCGCGAGGTGGACGGGGTGCAGGGCGTCCCGGCGGCGCAGCATCGCTTCGATGATCTGGTGCGAGGTTACTCGGACCTCATCGTTCGCGTCACGGCGCTGGATGGCCGGCTTTTGTTTCGCACGGGCAACGATGCATTGCTGGAAGGCACTGACCAAGCGGCGGTCACGGGAAAGTCATCGCTCATGTTCCAGTCCGCCGATGCGGTGTTGGGGCGAGACGGTACGCGGGCGACGGTGTTCGTGGCGAAGTCTGGCGAGGACAGGAAGCAGGTGACTGCGCGATTCCGGACGACGCTCGTGCTTGGTACCACCGTCGGTGTGATATTGACGGCCCTGGTGGGGGCGGCCATTACGCGCCGTGAGCTGGAGCCGGCGCACGTACTTATCAAGCAGATCAACCGGATCAGTGTGGAACGGCTGAGCTACCGGGTGGACATGCCACCCAAGCCCACCGAAGTGCGTGATATCGCCTCTGCGTTCAATGCGATGCTGCAACGCCTCGAGGATGGTTATCAGAAGCTGTCGCGGTTCTCCGCCGATCTTGCCCATGATTTGCGCACGCCGCTTAACAACCTCATTGGACATGCCGAGGTCGCCTTGTCACGAGACCGCACCGGGCCCGAGTATGTCGCCTTGGTGGAGGAAAGCCTGGTCGAATACCAGCGACTTGCGAGGATGATCGATGCGATGTTGTTCCTCGCGCGAGCTGACAGTGCCAATGTGGCGCTCGAGTTGACGGAACTCCAGTTGAATGCAGAACTTCGCAAGTTGTCCGCCTACTTTTCGGTGCTTGCAGAGGAGCGAAGCGTCGTAATCAGGGTAAGCGGGGATGCCACCCTGGTCGCTGATGCCATTCTGTTCCAGCGTGCGATCAACAATGTTCTGTCAAATGCGGTCCGTCATGCGTGGCCGAATTCGATGATAGATCTGGTGGTGCGCCGCGAAGCGGCACATTGTTGCATCGACATCACGAACGTTGGAGACCCAATCCCGGAGCGGGAACTTTCCCTCATCTTTGATCGGTTCTTCCGTGGGGATAGGGCGAGATCCAACTCGTCACAGTCCACGGGGCTGGGCCTGGCCATCGTCCTGTCGATCATGGAGCTCCATGGCGGCGACGCGTCAGCCGTGAGCGGCTTGGATGGGAAGACACGCTTTACATTGCGCTTCCCGCTCAACGGTGCTGAAGCCTCAGCGCGGGTTTCGGTGGGTAGGCCGAGTCAGGACCGACCAGTCGTTGGGTAGAGTGGTGCAATGAGCCCGATTGCCTATTTGTAATCGCCGGGCAAGGCTGCAGCATGCGTACAATTTATACACTCGTTTTCATAGATCAACGAAGTCTCTAGAAAGGAGATGACTATGAAAACGAAGAAACACGCCTTGCTGTTTGCGGCGTTGCTGTTGGGTGGGATGTCGGCTTCGTATGCTTTGGAAATGACCGGGTTGAAACCGGGCGTGCCTGCGTCGACGGCGACGGCGCAGGCGATGGCGAAGCGTCACGCGACCTTGTATGGCGATCCAGCCGGCCAATCTCAGGCCAGTCGCATTATCGACGTGAAGCCAGGGATGCGGTATGTCAACGTGGACTCTGGCGAGACGGTGGCGTTTCGGGCCGGCGAGAAGATCGTCGCATGGACCTTCGCCCAGATGGTCAGGGATACGAGTGTGGACCTTGGCTTGTTGATGCCGGATCTGCCGGGTAGCGCTGGCGTGCGCGTCTATATTGATAGAAGCGACCTCTTCACAGGTGGCTGAACGTTGCTGAACCGGTGAACTACAGGCCCCGCACAATGCGGGGCCTTTTTCATCGTCATTGGCGTCGGTTCTGCCGCTTAGCAATACACGAGGCGATGGGAAGTTGTAGCACGCGCCACCGCATCATGAACGGCACCGGATTGACGCCGATGGAGGGAAAAAAAGCTTGCCCTCCGGGGAGGGCAAGCTTCGGAAGCTTTCGCCATCGGGATAAAGCGAAAGAGCACCAAGAGCCAAGCAACTGACGGGTGCCTGGCTCCCCCACAGAGGTCGGTCTGAGTTTCAGGGACGGCTTGCGTCAAATTCCGCGTGCGCCATCGGTGAACACATCACGCGGCCCAATACGCGAGCCGTCGGTAAATACGTCACGCTGGCCGAGGCGTGCGCCGTCGGTGAACACGTCGCGCTTGTCGATGCGTGCACCGCCGGCGTAAATGTCGTTGACTGCGGCGCGTCCGCCGTCGGTGTAGGGGTCGCGGGGACGGTGGATCTGGCCATCAGGGGTAGCAGCGATGGCGGAGCCGGCGGCAGCAATCGTGAGGGCAGCAGCAATCAGGGCAGTGTGAATCGTCTTCATGGAATCTCTCCGGAGTCAATGTTTGTGAGTCTCTAATCGCTCACCGTGTTCACAGTCTAGCTACCGGACCTGCTCCACTGAATTACCCGCGTATTACGATCCTGTCATAAAAAAATGCCTCCCGGTTGGGAGGCACAAACTCTCTTGAATTAACAAGAAAGTGTCGATTCTTTTGAGCTCGCTCAGAACTTGTGGCGTACGCCTACGACGACGCCGGTCTGATCCTTGCCAGGGACAACGTTGGTCGGGCTGCCGGTCGTCGAGTTGTAGCCGTTCATGCCCAGCTGCGAGTTGCCGCGGTTCAGTGCATAACCGACGTTCATATACACATCGGTACGCTTCGAGAAAGCGTAATCTGCCGAGGCAACGAACAGGAACGGGTCTGCGCCAGAATTGCGGCTGTCCGTGTAGTAGGCGGCGCCGGTCAGCGTCAGTGCGGGCGTCAGGCCATAGCGCAGGCCGGCCCAGTAAATGTTAGAACCGTTCGTCGGCAGCGCACCGACATTGCCGTTGTACCAGCGATAACCAATAAATGCCTTAGCCGGTCCGAAAGCGTAGCTCGCGCCAATTAGAGCGCGGCGGTCCTTGCGGTCGGCCGTGGCGACGGTGCTGCCCTGGATCTCGTCGTACACCGCGCCGACAGCGAGGGCGCCGGTTTCATACATGAGCGATACGCCCATGTTTCGATCGACCTTGTAGTTCCCCGGCACTTCGCCGCCGCCGGTGCGGCTAAAGCTGTAGAGGCCGGTGACCGTCAGGCCACTGAAGATGCCACGGTACTTGATAGCATTGTCAGCGCGACCCGCCAAGACGTCATCCATCTTGAAGAGCGAGTAGCGCGGCGCGAAGCCCATCGGGTCGAGTTGCAGCGTGGTGTCATACATTGGTGTCGTTTGACGACCCAACGTCAGTTGACCATATTTGCTACCCAATCCTACGAAGGCACTACGATCAAAAAGACGGGTGCTGTTGTTCTGTGCGCCGGTGTCGAACGAAATGCCGCTTTCCAATTCGAAGATGGCTTTCAGACCGCCGCCAAGGTCTTCGACGCCACGCAGGCCCCAACGCGACGTCGACATGTTGCCGGAGGTCATGCGAACCTGGTTCGAGCCACCGGGCGAAGCCGATGGGACGTTGCTCAGATACTCGATACCCGCGTCGGCCACACCATACAGCGTGACGCTCGATTGAGCGAATGCGGTTGTAGCGAACAGACCGAGGGATGCGACGGCAATGCGACTAATCTTCATGGATTCTCCTCATTAAGACCCGAAATTAATTTGGTGGGGGCGAGTATAGAAATCTGCAGATGACGGTCAGATTGCGTGACCTTGCCCCTGTTCCACGAATCCCATAACCGAGGGAATTAGGCAGCCCGGTGTTGCTGAGCTGCGGACCAGTTTTTCTCGAACGTCATGG
>NZ_JWMB01000030.1:0-120979 GCF_000812445.1 Cupriavidus sp. SHE
GCGCCCCGCCCGCCAGCGTGAGGAACGGCTGGAGCAATTGTATCTGGCCTACGCGCGCCACGCCGCCTTTTGCGAGTCCGGCGTACCAGAACAGGAAGCCGATGAACATCGAGAACACCGACACATAGGCCATGCCCAGCCACGCGCGGGGCGACGCGGCGGCGATGGATGCGGCATGTTCCAGCCCCAGCCAGGCCACCACGGGCGCCAGCACGGGCAGCGAGACCACCAGCGCCCAGCTGATCGTCTCCAGCCCGCCCAGTTCGCGTGAGAGCTTGCCGCCTTCGGCATAACCGAGCGCGCCGAGCACCACCGCCAGGAACAGGTACCAGTCGGCATGTTGCAGCCCACCCGCGCCTTGCCACAGGGCGAAGGCCACCACGAGCGCGCTGCCAGCCAAGGCAGACAGCCAGAAACCCAGCGACGGCCGTTCATTGCCGAACCATGCGGCGAACACCGCGGTGGCCAGCGGCAGCAGGCCGATCACGATCGCGCCATGCCCGGACGGTACTTCGCGCATGGCCAGCGACGAAAACACGGGGAAACCGACCACCACGCCCAGCGCGGTCACGGCCAGCCGGAGCCATTGGCCACCGCGCGGTCGCCGGCCTGATGCCAGGGCGCCGCGCATTGTCAGCAGTGCGAGCGCCAGCGCGGCGGCGATCACGGCGCGCCCGAGCGCGACGAACGTCGCATCCAGCTCGGCCACGGCCATGCGCGTGAAAGGCAGCGTCTGGCTGAAGATCGCCACGCCGATAAAGCCCAGCAGCATGCCGCCGGAGTGAGGGGAGTGATTCGGATCCTTCATGATGCTCAGTGCGGTTGTCCTGCGACGGCGATCCAGATGGCGGTCAGCGCCAGTGCCAGGCCCATCGCGCCGTTGAACCAGCGCACGCGATTGCCTTCCATCAGCCAGCGCCGCAGCGACGCGCCAAGCACGCCATAGGCGCCATTGCTGAAGAAACCGAACAGCGCGAATATCGCGCTGACCAGCACCACGCGCTGCCCCGGCGAGGGGGCGCCCGCCATGTACGAGGCGGCCACCGCCAGCGCCAGCATCCATGCCTTGATGTTGGCGTACTGCAGTGCCGCCGATTGCCAGACATTCATCGGCTTGAGCACGGTCTTTTCCGCCAACGACGTGCTGCGCGCGATGCGATACGCCAGCCACAGCAGATAGAGCACGCCCACCACGTGAATCACGGTGGCCAGCATCGGGCTGGCCAGGATCAGCGCGCCGACCCCGGTGGTGCACAGCGCGACGATGCTGGCGAAGCCGAACGACACCCCGACGCAATGCGGGAGCGTGGCGCGCAGGCCAAAGTTGGCGCCGGTGACGGCGGCGATCGTCGTGTTCGGGCCGGGCGTGAAGGCGCCCACCGCGAGCAGCGTGACCAATGCAAGGAACTGGGCTGTCGAGAGCCCCGTGAGCCAGGCTTCCATATTCTGTGTTTCGGGGGTGCTGTTATGCGAAGTTCACGACCACACGGCGGTTCGTGCGGCTTTTCTTCTCGATCTTGGTCACGGTCACCGCGCCGATCTCGCCCGTGTTGGCCACGTGCGTGCCGCCGCAGGGCTGACGGTCCACGCCGGGAATCTCGATGATGCGGATCGTTGATGTGCCGGCCGGCGGCGCCGCGCCGATCGTGCGCACGAGGTCGGGCTGGGCGGCCAGTTCTTCGGGCGTGATGCGGTCGATGGTGACCGGCGTCTTCGCGTTGATCAGCGCGTTGAGCTGTTCGGTCAGCACGGCCTTGTCGAGCGTCGATTCGGGCAGGTCGAAGTCGATGCGCGCGGAGTCAGGCGAGATGCCGCAGCCCGTCACCGGCACCGGGATCAGCGACCCGAGCAGATGCAGGCACGTATGCAGGCGCATCAGCCGGTGACGGCGGGCCCAGTCGATCTTCACTTCGACACGGTCGCCGGCCTGCAGCGCCGGGGCGTCGGGGGCGGGGACGTGCAGGATGCGCTGGCGGTCGTCCGCGTAGACGGTATCGGCCAGTGTGACGATGCGGCCGTCGGCGGTGGTCAGGGTGCCGGTGTCGCCCGCTTGTCCGCCGCTACGCGCGTAGCAGACGGTCTGGTCGAGTTCGATGCCGGCTTCGCTGACGGCCAGCACCGTGGCCTGGCAGTGGTCCAGGTAGGCGTCGTCGTCGAAGCGCTTTTGTGTGGTGGCGGGCATCGGGGGAGCTCCTTTGGTGTGTGTCGTTTATCGCAGGGTCTTGATGCCCGCTGGGGTTTCGATGTCGGCGGCCAGCAGAGGCGGGCCGTCGCCTTGTTCGATCTCGATCAGGTCCGTGGCGCCGATCCACGCCAATCCTTGGCGCAACAGTTCCGCGTGCGGATGCTGGCCGTGCAGTCGGCGCAACGCCAGGTCATGGCCCGGCAGGCTGACTGCCGGATGGTTTGCCACGTCCCACTGGATCAGTGTGGGAAACAGGCCATCGCCCGCATTCGCCGCCTCGCCGGTCCAGGCGGGCAGGCTGCCGTCGTCAGGCACGGTCAGGCGCCAGCGCAGGTCGCCGCGCGTCATGGGAATGACCGGGGCGATACGGTCCGGGTACTGCGCCTGCCAGCGCGACAGATCGGCCGGACGCTCGACGCGGGCCGCCCAGTGCGCCAGAAACGGGCCATCGCGCAGCCGCTGGCGCATCAGGTCGCCATCCAGGCCGAACCAGCGTGGCCGATCAGGTGCCGCCGCCGACGGATCGATCGCGATGACTTCGAGGTACAGGCCACCATAGAGGCCCATCACGCGGTTGTGCGTGCCCATGCGTGGGTGCGTGCCGCCGCCTTGTGGAGCGACGCCGAGCGCGCTGGCCACATACTCGGCGCCTGAGTCCAGGTCGGGCGCGGCAATCACGAGATGGTCGATGGCAAGTGTCATGGTCGGTTGATGTTAGTCAAGCTCGTCGGTACAGTACCGATACAGTTGAGCAGATCGTCTTCAGTACAGTTGCGGGAGCGCCACATGGAAGGTAGCCAGAAGGATAGCCGGGGGGATCCTGGCAGTGCCGCAGGCGGCACACGGCCGTTGCGGCTCGTGATGCCGGCGACGGGGCTTGAGCAGCTTCCGGACCCGATTCCGTCGGCCCAGATGACGCTGGTGGAGCAGTTGACCGAGTGGGCGCGGCTGCGTATCGACGAACGGGTGTTCCGGGCCGGAATGCGGATGCCGTCGATCCGTCAGTTGGCGACCGAGAAGAGCATTTCGCGTTTTACCGTGGTGGAGGCCTACGAGCGGCTGGTGGCGCTGGGCTATCTCGAATCGCGCCGCGGCTCGGGCTTCTACGTCCGTGAGCGCACGCCGCTCGCGTCCACCGTGGCGCCACCGGCCACGCCCGCGATCCGCAACGTCGATGTCACCTGGCTGCTGCGCAGCATGTTCCATTCGGCCGAGAGCCATAAGGCGCCCGGCTGGGGCTTCCTGCCCAACGAATGGCTGGACGGGGAACTCGTGTCGGGCGCGCTGCGCAGCTTGGGCCGTCAGCCCGGCAGCCATTTCCTGGTCAGCGGCACGCCGCAGGGTTTTCTGCCACTGCGGCAGCAACTGCGCACGCGGCTTGAAGAACTGGAGATCGGCGTCACGCCGGACCAGATCGTGATGACTTCCGGCATCACGCAGGCGTTCGACCTGATCGCGCGCCAGTTCCTGCAGCCGGGCGACACGGTGGTGGTAGGCGACCCGGCCTGGTTCGTGATGTTCGCCCGCTTCGCCACGCAGGGCGCCAACGTGATCGGTGTGCCCTATACCGTGGAGGGCCCCGACGTGGAGGCGCTGGAGCGGATCGTCCAGGCCCACCGGCCGAAGCTGCTGGTGGTCAACTCTGTGCTGCACAACCCGACCGGGACGTCGCTGTCCGCCGCCCGCGCTTTCCGGCTGCTGCAACTGGCCGAACAGTACGATTTCACGATCGTCGAGGATGACATCTACAGCGATCTCTGCCCTCCGGGCCACGCCGCCACGCGGCTGGCCAGCCTGGATCAGCTCAAGCGCGTGATCTACCTGGGCAGCTTCTCCAAGACGCTGGCCGCCAACCTGCGCGTGGGCTTTATCGCCGCCAGTCCGGACCTGGCCGTGACCTTGACCGACAGCAAGCTCGTGACTGGCATGGCCTCGCCCGAAGTCAACGAACGCGTGGTCTACAAGGTGCTGACGGAGGGGCACTACCGCAAGCACGTGGAGCGCGTGCGCGGCCGGCTGGACCGGGCGCGCGACGAGACGCGCGAGCAGCTCGAGCGGCTGGGTTTGCGCATCTTCCCGGGCAATCACGCCGGCATCTACCTGTGGGCCGATACCGGCGTGGACACCAACGTGATCGCCACGGCCGGGCACGAGGAAGGTTATCTGTTCGCGCCGGGCAGCCTGTTTTCGCCATCGCAGATGCCGTCCACATGGACGCGCTTCAACGTGGCCAGTAGCAGCGATCCGGGCATGCTCCGGTTCCTGGCCGGCCAGATGGACCGCTTGTCCGGCTTATCGGGGCTGTCTGGCCTGCCCGCCAACGCCGGGGCTTGAAAAACCGGCTGCCGATCCCTATTTCCACACGCATCGATCCCGGTCCGGACCCACGGACCAGGGCAAATACGCGCCCGTTTTCGTTTTCAAGAGGAGAACCATGACCGCACCGCACGAAACGATGAGCTTCCAGGCGGAAGTGAAGCAGCTACTGCACCTGATGATCCACTCGCTGTACAGCAACAAGGAGATCTTCCTGCGCGAGCTGGTATCGAATGCTTCCGACGCCACCGACAAGCTGCGCTTCGAGGCGATCGCGAATCCCGCGCTGCTCGAGAACGATGCCGACCTGGCAATCCGGATCGAAGCCGATCCCGCCGCCCGCACGCTGAAGATCACCGACAACGGCATCGGCATGAGCCGTGACGAGGCGATCCGCAATCTCGGCACCATCGCGCGGTCGGGCACCAAGGAGTTCTTCCAGCAGCTTTCCGGCGACCAGCAGAAAGACGCCGCGCTGATCGGCCAGTTTGGCGTGGGCTTCTACTCGGCATTCATCGTGGCCGACAAGGTCACCGTGGAAACGCGTCGCGCGGGTGTTGCCGCCGACGAGGCCGTGCGCTGGGAAAGCGCCGGCGACGGCGAGTTCAGCATCGATGCGATCAACCGCGCCGAGCGCGGCACCACGATCACGCTGCATATGCGTGAGGGTGAAGACGACTTCCTGTCGTCGTACCGCCTGCAGAACATCATTCGCAAGTACTCGGACCACATTTCGCTGCCGATCCGGATGCCCAAGGAGGAATGGGATGCCGAGGCGCAGCAGCAGAAGGTCACCGGCGAGTGGGAGAGCGTGAACCAGGCCAGCGCGCTCTGGACCCGCAATAAGTCGGATATCACGGACGAGCAGTACCAGGCGTTCTATCAGCATATCGCGCACGATCACGAGGCGCCGTTGGCCTGGACGCACAATCGCGTGGAAGGCCGCAGCGAGTACACGCAGCTGCTGTACATCCCGGCGCGCGCGCCGTTCGACCTGTGGGACCGCAATCACAAGGCCGGCCTGAAGCTGTACGTGAAGCGCGTGTTCATCATGGATGACGCGGACCAGCTCTTGCCAGCGTACCTGCGCTGGGTCAAGGGCGTGGTCGATTCGGCGGACCTGCCGCTGAACGTGTCGCGTGAACTGCTGCAGGAGAGCCGCGATGTGAAGGCGATCCGCGAGGGCTGCGCCAAGCGCGTGCTGTCGATGCTGGAAGCAATGGCCGATAGCGAAGACGAAGCCGAACGCGCCAAGTACAAGACCTTCTGGGAACAGTTCGGTCAGGTGCTCAAGGAAGGCGTTGGCGAAGACCATGGCAACGGCGAGCGCATCGCAAAGCTGCTGCGCTTCGCTACCACGCATGGCGACACGGCTGAACAGTCGGTCTCGCTGGTCGACTACGTGGGCCGCATGAAGGAAGGTCAGGACAAGATCTACTACGTCACGGCCGATACCTGGGTGGCGGCGAAGTCGAGCCCGCACCTCGAGGTGTTCCGCAAGAAGGGCATCGAAGTGGTGCTGCTGACCGACCGCGTTGACGAATGGTTGCTGTCTTACCTGCACGAGTTCGACGGCAAGCAACTGGTGTCGGTGGCCCGTGGCGACCTGGACCTGGGCGCACTAGCCGACGAAGCCGAGAAGGCCGAACAGGAGAAGGCCAGCGCCGACTGGAAGGAAGTGGTCGACCGCGCGAAGTCCGTGCTCGAAGGCAAGGCCAAGGACGTGCGCGTGACGCTGCGCCTGACGGATTCGGCATCGTGCCTGGTGTCCGACGATGGCGATATGAGCGGCTATCTGCAGCGTCTGCTGAAGCAGGCCGGCCAGAAGGCGCCCGATGCCCAGCCGATCCTGGAGCTGAATCCGGAACACGCGCTGGTGAAGAAGCTGCGCGATCTGCCGGATGGCGAAGCCTTCGGTGACCGTGTGCGCGTGCTGTTCGACCAGGCGTTGCTGGCCGAGGGCGGCATGCTCGACGATCCGGCTGCCTATGTGCAGCGGGTGAATCGACTGCTGGCCTGATCGGTATCGTCGTTTCGGTATCGTCGTATGAAACGCCTGCCCTCTCACCCGACCTTTCTTCCCGTGCATGGGAAAGGGTATCGCGGGGGAGAGCAGGACTTTCCAGCTTCCAGTACCTCTTCCCGATGACCACCAAGCGCTGCTTTCCTCCGGTCGTCGACATTCACACTCGCGTGCTTGTGCTCGGCAGCCTGCCGGGCGAAGTCTCTCTCGCGCAGTCACGCTATTACGCGCACAAGCAGAATCGTTTCTGGCATTTGATGAGCGATGTGCTCGGCGTCGATCTGGTTGGCCTCGAGTACGAAGCTAGATTGCAGACACTGCTCGACCATCGCGTCGGCCTGTGGGACGTTGTGGCCGAGGCACGGCGCGAGGGCAGCCTCGATAGCAGCATCCGCGACCATCAGGGCAACGATCTGATCGGCCTGATCGCGACGCTGCCGACGCTCAGGGCTATCGCATTCAATGGCGGCACCGCCGCGAAGATCGGCGAGAAGACGCTTGCGGACCATGGCGATCGCCATGCGATCCTGCGATTGCCATCGAGCAGCCCGGCTTACACGCTGGCCTATGCGGAAAAACGCAAGGCCTGGGAGAGCCTGCGCGACTGGCTCGACTGATCCGTCGACGCTGAATTCTGTCGTACGGCCGTGCGCATCTCCGGCGCATGGTTGGCACACGCGCTCGTACGTAGGCGAGACCTCGATTTGATGCAACGCAAATCGGGCACCCAACTCAAAAAAATCAATTCGCCTACTGGAAATATTCAGAATCCTCGGCCGAATCATTGACTATGATATTAACTTGATCAGTCAACGATTCGGCTGCGCTCGCCCAGGCGCGGCCGTTTCTTTAATGGTGCAAGGCTCCACCACGTGTTTCGTTTTTTTCCCCAAAGCATCACGAAGTACCCCACACGAGAAGACGACCATGTCCCAGGAACAAGAACCGCGTCGCCGATTTTTTCGGCAGATGCTGGCAGTCGTGCCCGCTGCATCCGTTGCGACAGGTGCCGCGATATCACAATCCGCGTGCTCGGAGTCTCCCGGACCGCAATCTGCAAATGCCGGCAATGTCGGGCCCTACAAGCCCAACTACTTCACCGCCGACGAATGGAAATTCGTACAGGCGGCGGTCGATCGGCTGATTCCCGAGGATGAAATGGGGCCCGGTGCGCTTAAAGCGGGCGTTCCGGAATATATCGACCGGCAGATGGACACGCCCTACGGGCACGGCAAGCTTTGGTACATGCAGGGGCCATTTCATCCCGATGTGCCCGCAGAGCTTGGCTTCCAGATGAATCTCGCACCGCGCGACATATATCGTCTCGGCGCGAAGGCTTGCGACGAGTACTGCAAGAAGCAGTATGGCGGCAAGGCATTTGCCGATCTCTCCAAGGAAGACCAGGAAAGCGTGCTTGGCCAGATGGAACACGCCAAGCTCTCGTTCGATGCGGTACCGGCCAGGACGTTCTTCTCCTATCTGCTGAACAACACGAAAGAGGGCTTCTTTGCCGATCCGATCTACGGCGGCAACAAGGGCATGGTGGGCTGGAAGATGGTCGGCTTCCCCGGCGCACGGGCGGATTTCGCGGACTGGATCGATCAGCCAGGGGTGAAGTATCCCTATGGTCCGGTGTCGATCGACGGACGGAGGGGATAAGCATGGCGATCAAGAAGGACAAGGTCGATTGCGTGGTGATCGGCTTCGGCTGGACTGGCGCGATTCTCGCCCAGGAGCTGACCGAAGCGGGGCTCGATGTCGTGGCGCTCGAACGTGGCGCGATGCGCGATACACCGACCGATGCCGAGTATCCGAAAGTCGTCGACGAACTGAAGTACGTCGTGCGCGGAGAGTTGTTTCAGGATCTCTCCCGGGAGACGGTCACGATCCGTCATGGCGTGGACGACCTGGCGGTGCCGTATCGGCAGAACGGCTCGTTCCTGCTTGGCAATGGCGTGGGCGGCGCGGGCTTTCACTGGAACGGCATGCACTATCGTGTCCTGCCGGAAGAACTGCAGTTGCGCAGCCGTTACGTGGATCGCTATGGCAAGAAGTTCATTCCAGAAGGGATGCAGGTGCAGGACTTCGGTGTCACGTACGACGAACTCGAGCCACACTTCGACTTCGCAGAGAAAGTGTTCGGCACGTCGGGCACGGCCGGCAACCTGAATGGCAAGATCCAGCCGGGCGGCAATCCGCTCGAAGGCCACCGGTCGAGCGAGTACCCGACCCCGGCGCTGAAGAATTCGCTCGGCGCGCAACTGTTCGAGAAAGCCGCGCGCGAGGCGGGCTTCCACCCGTACCCGGCACCGGCGGCGAATACGTCCGAGCCCTACACGAACCCCTACGGCGTGCGTCTTGGGCCGTGCAATTTCTGTGGCTTCTGCGAGGACTTCGGCTGCTACATGTATTCGAAGGCGTCACCGCAGACGACGATCCTGCCGGTCCTGCTGAAGAAACCCAACTTCGAATTGCGCACGAAGGCGCAAGTCACCAGGATCCTGCTCGATTCCGACAAGAAGCGCGCGACCGGCGTGCTGTACATCGACGCCCAGGGGCGAGAGGTCGAGCAACCCGCCGATCTCGTGATCGTCGCGGCGTACCAGTTGCACAACGTGCGTCTGCTGTTGCTCTCCGGCATCGGCACGCCGTATGACCCGAAAACCGGCAAGGGTGTCGTTGGCCGCAACTACGCGTATCAGATGAACGGCGCGGTCAACGTGATGCTGCCCAAGGGAACGCTGCTCAATCCGTTCATCGGGACGGGTGCCGGCGGGGTAGGGCTGGATGACCTGAATGGCGACCAGTTCGATCATGGTCCGCTCGGCTTTCTCGGCGGGGCGAGCATTCGCCATATACGTTATGGCGGCCGGCCCATCAAGCAGACGCCGACTGTCCCCGGCACGCCAGCATGGGGCAGCAAATGGAAGGCGGGTGTGGTCGATGCGTACCAGCGCTATATGACGATCGGCATTTCGGGCTCGGTCATGCCGTATCGCGATGCGTACCTCGATCTCGATCCGACGTACCGCGACGCCAATGGCCTGCCGCTGATGCGCATGACCTTCGACTGGCACGACAACGAGTACGCCATGCTGGATTACATGGGCACCCGCATGGAAGAGGTGGCCAAGGCGATGAAGCCCGAGGCGTACTACAAGGCCATCCGTAAGAAGGGCCAGCACTACGACACGCGCGTCTATCAGTCCACGCACACGACAGGCGGTGCCGTGATGGGATCGTCGCCCGAGACCAGCGTGGTCAACAAGTATCTGCAGAGCTGGGATGTACACAACGTGTTCGTCATGGGCGCCTCGGCGTTCCCGCAGAACATGGGCTACAACCCGACCGGTCTGGTAGCCGCGCTTGCCTATCACTCCGCGAAGGCTATCCGCGAGCAGTACTTGAAGCACCCGGCGCCGCTGGTTCAGGCTTGAGGTGATGGCCATGAAAGCAAGCAAGAAAGCAACAATGGTCGTGGCGGTGTCGGCGCTGCTGGCGGCGTCGGCGTGGACCATCGGCGCGTTCGCCGATGACCGGCAGGGTGATTCGGCGACTGCCGCGCAAGTGTCGGGCGTCGATGCGCAATTGGTCGAGCGAGGCCGCTATCTCGCGACGGTGGCCGACTGCGCCGCGTGTCACACGGCGAAGAACGGCAAGCCGTTCGCAGGCGGTCTCGGCATCGAATCGCCGATTGGCCGGATCTATTCGACCAATATCACGCCGGACAAGACCTCCGGCATCGGCAAGTACAGCTACGACGATTTCGATCGCGCTGTGCGCCACGGCATCGCCAGGGACGGCTCCACGCTGTACCCGGCCATGCCCTATGCCTCGTATGCGAAGGTCAAGCCGTCCGACATGCAAGCGCTATACGCGTACTTCATGCATGGTGTGCAGCCGATCGAGCGGGCCAACAAAGCGACTGATATTCCGTGGCCACTGTCGATGCGTTGGCCACTGCGTTTCTGGCGCATGGCTTTCGCCCCGGAGGTGGCCACCGACGACCTACCGGTATCCAATGACTCGGTGGCGCGGGGCCGCTATCTGGTGGAGGGGCTCGCGCACTGCGGCGCCTGTCACACGCCTCGCGGTTGGGGATTGCAGGAGAAGGCGCTGAGCGATGACGGCAAGACCTATCTCTCAGGGGGCGTGATCGATAGCTTCCTGGCGAAGAACCTACGCGGCGACCAGAAGGATGGTCTCGGCACGTGGACGCAGGACGAGATCTTCGCGTTTCTGAAGAGCGGGCGCACCAAGCATTCGGCGGCATTTGGCGGCATGTCGGAAGTGGTCGAGAACAGCATGCAGCACGTGAACGATGCTGACCTGACGGCGATTGCGGCATACCTGAAGACGCTGGCGCCACTGAATCCCAGTGCGGCCGTGTTGACGGCGAACGCCAGTGCGACGGACAAGCTGCGTGCCGGAACGGATCGCAGCAACGGCGCGCTGACTTTTGTCGACAACTGCGCAGCATGTCATCGCACGAGTGGCAGTGGCTATGAGAGTACGTTCCCGAGGATCGCGCTCAGTTCAACCGTGAACAGCAACGATCCGACGTCGCTGATCCACATTGTCCTGATGGGTGGCGAGATGCCATGGACGAAGACCGGCCCGACGCACTACGGGATGCCCGGATTCGCCAAGCGGCTGACGGATCGGGATATCGCCGATGTGCTGACGTTCGTGCGGACGAGTTGGGGGAACCAGGCACCGCCGGTCAGCGCGGACCAGGTGGCGAAGGTGCGCAAGTCAGTTGGCGCAGCGTCTCAGCCGAAACGGCCTGAGAACAACTGACGAACGGGACAGCGGGAGGCCAGCGTCTCCCGCTACCCGCTACCCGCTGTTGGGGCTCTGGTTAGCCGAAGTTCGGCTGTGTGGCCGCGTAGCTGGGCCGCGCCCGCATCGCCGTGTGAGCGCGCCGGATGTTCGGGCGCGATTCCAGCATCGCGGCGCTTTCCGGAAAGCGTCCCAGGTACTCCACGATCGGGGCGAAGAACAGATCGGCCATCGTCAGCGTGTTGCCCGCGAGGAAATCGCGACCGCCGTAGGCGTGCTCGAGCGCATCGAGCTGTTTGGCGATGTCGGGCAGGGCGGCGTCGATCGTCTTGCGGTCAGGCTGGCCGTTCTCGCCACTCGGGAAGACGTACTGCAGCACGTAGCGGCGCACCATGGCGTCATACGCGTGGCAGTTGATGAGGCTGATCCATTGCTCGCAGCGTGCGCGGGCCGTGGGGCCGGCCTGCGAGATCAGGCTTGGGCCATCGAATGCTTCCTCGATATAGCTCAGGATGGCGCGTGTCTCGAAGAACTCCAGCGGACCGTCGGTGAAGGCCGGAATGCGGCCGAACGGGTTGTGCTTCAGCAACTCGGGGTCCCGCGGCGTCAGAGGGTCGAGCTTGTACGCAATGCCTTTCTCGGCAAGCGCCATGCGCACGGTGCGGACATAGGTGCTGCGGCCATCGCCATAGACGGTGACGGTACCCGCGCTGCCTTCGGCATCCACATAGTCGCTCAGGCGGTTGAATACCGATTGCCAGCCGCTGGTGTGCGCATCGCGTGTGGCGGTGTCCGGGAAGCCGGTGTGACGCATGTGCAGGAGCGTGCCGCCGTCCTTGTCAGTCAGGGTCACCTCGATCAGCGTGCGGGTGCCTTCGGGCAACTCGCCACCTTCCCACTGCCAGGTGTAGGCCAGGAAATTGGCGCGGTCGATCTTCTGGTACTCGCCGCCGACCATGTGCTGCGACCCGTCACGGCCACCCATCACAAGCCGATAGCGCCCGCCGACCCGTGCATCGGCGCTGGCTTCCAGCACGCGCATGCCGCGCGGGCAATGCCAGGCCGCGAGCGCCGCCTGGTCCGTGAACGCATCGAAGACCCGTTCGCGCGGCGCGCGAATCTGGCGGGTCATCTCCAGATGAAACGTAGCTGCTTCGGTCATGACTTGAACCCCTTGTCATCGGTGACGGTATGCGCCTGCTCGACAAAGGCGACGAGCCTGTCGAGGTTGTCCTCCCAATGCCGCCGATACGTTTCCAGCCAGCCATGCGCGTCGCGAAGCGCACCGGGGCGCAAGTGACAGATGCGCCAACGCGCGTTGACTTCCCGCTCGATCAGCCCGGCATCGGCCAGCACACGCAGGTGCTTGGAGATGGCCGGCGCCGACATGTCGAACGGACGGGCGAGTTCGCTCACAGGGGCTTCACCTTCCGCCAGCCGCGCAAGAATCGCGCGACGGGTGGGGTCGGCCAGGGCGGCGAAAACCGAGGAGAGCGGGTCGTCGGAATTGGGCATGCGCTCATTTAACTCATTGGTTAAATGAAGATCAAGAGCTGTTACAACTGCGGTGGGATGGCCATCGGGTGGGTGATGCGCGACGTCGGGATTACAATTAATGCAAAAATGATGCCGCGCTAACACCGCCAGCAAGCTGCCGAGGCGATGTGTACGGCGGCGATTCTTGAAGGAAGGGAAGAAGGAACATGGCGACGTTGATTCCTGCAATGGGCTCTGTCTCGTCTCGCATGACTTCGGGGGAGAGACGGTTCGCGCAAAGACTCGAGGCGAAGCTCGAGGACGACTACCTGTGCTGGTACGACGTTCCGATCGGCGAGAAAAGCCGCCATCCGGATTTCGTCGTATTTCATCCGAGCCGCGGGTTGCTGGTACTGGAGGTCAAGGACTGGAACCTCGACACCATTCGCCAGATCGACAAGCAGGATGTGTTGCTGATGACCAACCGCGGACTCGTGGCTGACACGAATCCCCTGGTGCAGGCGCGTCAGTACATGTTCCATGTGACCGACCTGTTGCAACGGGATCCGCAGCTCGTCTGGCCAACTGGGTCGCTCAAGGGCAAGGTGTTCTTTCCCTATGGTCATGGAGTGGTGCTGACCAATATCTCCCGTGCGGCTTTCGAAAAGGGGGACCTTGGAGAGGTACTGCCGGCTCACCTGGTCATCTGCCAGGATGAGATGTTCGAGAGTGTGGATCCCGAAGCGTTTCAAAAGCGCCTTTGGGAGATGTTTCCGATCAAGTTCACCCACAAGCTCTCACTGCCGCAGATCGATCGCGTGCGCTGGCACCTGTTCCCTGAGATCCGTATGCCGGAGCAGCGATCACTATTTGCGGATGCCGCTGCGGGAGCCGAGGACATCCCCGACATCCTGCGCGTCATGGACCTGCAACAGGAGCAACTGGCACGTAGCCTTGGTGACGGGCATCGCGTGATTCACGGCGTGGCGGGGTCGGGCAAGACCATGATCCTGGGCTATCGCGCCGAGTACCTTGCGCGTACGTCAGCGAAGCCCATCCTGGTGCTCTGCTTCAACAAGACACTCGCGTCAGTGCTTGCCGCGACCATGGGAGAAAAGGGAATTGCAGATAAGGTGCATGTCCTGAACTTCCATGCCTGGTGCGGGCGCCAACTCGATGCCTACAGCATCGACCGTCCCAAGGGCTTGTCGAATGAAGTGCTGTTCAATGAGATGGTCGAGCGTGTTGTGCGGGGTGTTGAGCGAAAGGCAATACCGTCAGGCCAATATGACGCAGTGCTGATCGACGAAGGCCATGATTTCCAGCCTGAGTGGTTCAAGCTGGTCGTGCAGATGGTCAATCCTGATAGCAATGCCCTGCTGGTTCTCTACGATGACGCGCAATCCATCTACGGTGGAAGCAAGAAGCGGAAGTTCAGTTTCGCCAGTGTCGGCATCAAGGCACAAGGCCGAACCACCGTTCTGAAGTTGAATTACCGGAATACGCGAGAGATCCTGGCGGTCGCGCGTGCGCTGGCTGATGACCTGCTGGTGGAACGGGTGGCGGATGAGGACGAGGCGCCTACCGTCCACCCGGTGGCGGCGGGACGAAAGGGCCCGCGACCTTTGCTGGTCGAACTGCCGACGTTGAGTGCGGAGGCCACACGCATTGCCGAAGTTCTGCTGGACGAGCATCGGTCCGGCACGCGTTGGTCAGAGATGGCCGTGCTCTATCGGCATCGGGATGTCATGGCACAAATTACCGACACACTAAGGCGCGAGGGCATTCCTTTCGAGTGTCCGCAACTGACCAAGCGCTTCGTGCCCAGTGCGGATAGCGTGAAGGTGGTGACCATGCACAGCAGCAAGGGGCTCGAGTTTCCATTGGTTTGCATCCCCGCTATCGGAGCGCCTCACAAGAAGAACGAATCGACGGAGGAAGAGGCTCGCCTGCTCTACGTGGCTATGACCCGGGCAACCCGACAGCTTGTGATGACACACGGATCGGACTCCCAGTTCTCCAGTAGGCTGCGTGATGCGCTTAATGCACTTTCTTGACGCGGGCGGAGATGGCCTGGCTGGCCCTTAACGGTCCAGCCGGCTGAACTAACCTTCCAAAGCGCAAGAACCCCTCAGGCCGTCGTATTGACCACACCGCCGGTGCTCGAGCCACTCTCTTGCTGCATGGCCTCGGCCAGCTTGGCGTACGCCTGCGACAGCGCGGCGTTGGTGGAGGACACGGCGCCCTGCAGGGTCGCGACCGTGCTCGCCTTGGTCCTTTCGTCGGTCTTGGCGTTCTGCGCGGCCTGGAGCTGCTGCATCTGGGTGGCCAGCAGTTTCTGAAGCGTTTCGATCTGCTGCTTGATCGCCTTGATGACCGCCGATTCGGTGTCGCTGCTGCTGGAGCTGTCCGTGCCGCCGGCACCCGCAGCGCCGCCGGCGCCGCCAGCCTTGCCGCTGAATGCGGCGCCGTTTACCCGGCCGTTTGCCGACGCGCTGGAATCCTGTGCGCTGGCCTTGCCCGTGCTGTCCGTGCCGTCCTGCGACGCCGAAGTGGTGACTGCGGCGCCACTGGCGGTGAAGACTTGCGGTGTAACGCTGGTGATGGATGTCATGTTCTGGTTTCCGATCGGAAGAGAGCCTATCCGTTGATCGGCCGGCGCTGGCAAAACTTTAGTGCCATCGCCGCTGTCCTACTGGCTTCCTTCGGCATCTGTCACAATCGCGGCCATGCATTCTTCTGGTCGTTCTTCTTCAGGATTGATTTGATATGTCCAATCTCGGTATCGGCGGCATCGGCCTGCACGTGATCGTGGGGATTTTCTTCGCCGTGCACGCCGTTCGCACCCACCAGAACATGTACTGGTTGCTGCTGCTATTCCTGTTCCCCGGCCTGGGCAGCATCGTCTATTTCTTCGCCGTTTACTTGCCGAGCCTGCGCGACTCGCGCGGGGCGCGGGCGGCGTCGCGGGCGATCAAGCAGATCGTCGATCCAAACCGGGCCGTGCGCGAAGCGCGCGAGGCATTCGACCGGGCGCCGACTGTCGATCACCGCATGCGCCTGGGCGCTGCCTTGCTGGAAGTGGGCAATGCGGCCGAGGCGCTCGAGCACTATCAGGCCGCAGCCAATGGCCCGTTTGCGTCCGATCCGGCATTGCTTGAGGGGCTGGCGCGCGCCCAGGTTGCCACGGGCCGCCATGCCGATGCGCAGGCCACGCTTGAGAAGCTGTTTGCCGCGCATCCGCAGGCTCGCGACCAGGCCGAACCCGCATTGCTTTACGCGCGTGCGCTGTCCGCGCTCGATGCGCCCGCCACGCGCGATGCCTTCGAGCGCTCGCTGACCTGCGCAAGTGATGCCGCGCCGCGCTGTCTGTATGCCGACTGGCTTTCCCGCCAGGGTGATGCAGCCGACCGCGAGCGCGCCAAGTCGCTGTACTCGGAAATTGTTCACGACGCGCGCCACTGGCCGCGTCACGCCCGCGAGCACAATCGCGAATGGCTCCAGCGCGCGCAGGTCGCGCTGGGCCAATGATCCGCGCCTTGAGCGCGTTGTATTCCTCCATGACGCTTTTGAAACGCAAATCTATCGAGGCCGTGGCCTCACGCCGCCCCGCGCGCGGCGAACGTGAAACCTCGCGCAGGAAGCTGTCCGGCGACGCCGGCGACGCCGGCGATGTCGACAATGCCGGCGAGAAGCGCATGACGCCGCGCTTCGCGCCAGTGACGTTCTCGGAAATGGATGGCGTGCGCTATCTCCATTTCGGCACCGAGTGGGTGCAGGGCGCGATGCGCCTGCGCAAGCCCGATGCCATCGAACTCGAGTACGCCCAGCAGATGATGGCCTGGCTGCTGTTCCTGTCGCCGTCGGCTGCAGATTTCCACGTGGCGCAACTGGGCCTGGGCGCCGCCGCGCTGACCAAGTTCTGCCATCGTCAATTCGCGCGTGCGAAGGTAACGGCGGTCGAGCTGAATCCCGCCGTGATCGTGGCCGGCCGCAGCATGTTCGGCCTGCGCGAGGACGATGCGCGCCTGTCCGTGCGCGAGCAGGATGCATGGGACTTCGTGATGGATGGCGCGCAGACAGCGTCGATCGACGCGTTGCAGGTCGACCTGTACGACGCCACCGCGCGTGGCCCGGTCCTCGACACCACGGCGTTCTATCGTGCCTGCCGTCGCGTGCTCAAGGCGCCTGGCGTGATGACGATCAACCTGTTCGGAGACCACGAGAGTTTCCCGAAGAACATCGTGCGTATCTGCGACGCGTTCGACAATCGCGTGCTGGTGTTCCCCGAGGTGCATGACGGCAACGTCATCGCGCTGGCATTCAACGGGCCGGCGATCGACGTGTCTTGGGAAACGCTGGAGGCGAGGGCGGAAGTGGTGGAGTCCACCACGAAGCTGCCGGCGAAGGACTGGGTGAAGAAGCTGCGCGCGGCGAATGCGCGGCAGGAAGAGCGGCTGGTGATCTGAAGTCGCGCTCTTTCTCCCCTCTCCCACCGGGTGGGAGAGGGGAGTCAGGCCACCATCATTCCTTATGGAAAAACTGCGCCAGCGACCACTCGTCGGTGCGCGCCTCATAGCGCAGGCCCTTGCGCATCGCCCACATTGCAAGCTGGCTGTGCGACGGGATGATCGCGTGGTCGGCCAGCGCGAACTTGGCCGCCGCGCGGGCATTCTCCTCGCGGGCCTTGTCGCTGGAGATCGTCGTCAGCGATTTCTCGATCAGCTGATCGAGCTGCGGGTTGCTGTACTTGCCCCAGTTCCACGTGCCGTAGCCGGTCTTCGGGTTCGGGGTGCCCGTGATCGAGCGCAGCGCCACGTCGGCAGCGGCCGATCCCCAGCCTAGCATCTCGAATGCAAAGTCCCCCTGGCGCGCGCGTGTGAAGTACGTGGCAACGGGCAGCGTCTCAACCTTGGTCTGGATGCCGATACGCGTCAGCATCCCGGCCGTGGCCTGCGCCACCTGGGCGTCATTCAGATAGCGATTGTTCGTGGCGTGCAGCGTCAGGCCGAAGCCGTCCGGATAGCCTGCGGCGGCCAGCAGCTTCTTCGCGCCTTCCACGTCATAGGCGTCCGGCTTGGTGCCAGGATGGCCGAAGATCTGCGGCGAGACGATCGACGAGGCCGGCACCGCCAGGCCTTCCATGATGCGGCTGACGATGGCGTCGCGGTTGAGGGCCTTGCTGATCGCCGCGCGCACGCGCGCATCCTTGAACGGATTCTTGCCAAGCGGCTTGCCTGCCTTATCCGTGACGAACGGCGGGTTGTCGCGTGACTGGTCCATCTGCCAGAAGATCGTGCGCCACGACACTGTCTGCTCGATCTTGAACTTCGGGTTCTGCTTGAGCTTCGCCACGTCGGCGGATGGCACGCTTTCGATCACGTCCACATCGCCGGCCAGCAGGGCGGCCGAGCGCGCGCCGTTGTCGGTCAGGATCCGGAAGATCGCGCGGTCCCATTCGGGCTTTGGCCCCCAGTAGTCGGGATTCTTCGCCATCACGATTTCCTGGCCGCGCGCGAAGCGCACGAACTTGAACGGACCCGTGCCGATCATCGCCTTGCCCGAATCGAAATCGGCCTGGGTCAGGTTCGCGGCGATCTTCTTCGGCATGATCGGCACGCTGTTCAGATCGTTGGCCAGGTTCGCATAGTTCGGCACGCTCATGGTCAGGCGCACGGTCAGCGGGTCGGGCGTGTCGATGCGGGCGATCGGCTTGGTGTAGCTGGTGAACGACCCCGGCGCGTTGGTCAGCTTTTCGGGGCGCTCCAGTGACGCCTTGACGTCCTCGCTCGTGAACGGCGAGCCGTCATGCCATTTCACGTTCGGGCGAAGCTTGATCTCCCACGTGATCGCGTTGAGCGGCTTCCACGATAGCGCGAGGCCGGGAATGTAGCGCGCGTTCTTGTCCATGAACACCAGCGACTCGAAGATATGGAGTGCGATGGCGTTGTTCGGGCCCGAGTTGTTCCAGTGCGGGTCCATGGACGTCACGTCGGCGGCCAGGCCGATGCGCAGGTCTTCGGCATGAGCCGCCTGGGCGGGCAACAGCGTGAGCGCGGTGGCGCTCAACGCAATCGAAAGGGATGCTTGCAGCAGCGTGCGGCGGATCATCGGTGGGCTCCTCGTACGGTGTTCGGCCATATTGTGCCGGTAACTATACATCGTTGCAGACCCAGTACAATCGCGGCCATGTTTGCCAATTCCCGCACGATTTCGTCGGCACAGTCCGATATCCATGAGCATCTGGCCACGCTGGTGGAGCGTCACCTGGCCGAGCCATTCCGCAAGCCGATTGGCGCGCCGAGCCAGCACGCGTTCGACGCGGCCATCGACGCATGGCAGCGGGCGGGCAGCGCGCCGCTGATTCTCGATGCGGGCTGCGGTGTCGGGGAAAGCACGTTGCGTCTCGCCACGGCATTTCCGGATCACTATGTCATCGGTGTGGATCAATCGGAAAAGCGCCTGACGGCCGGTAAGGACTGGTGGGATGCACCCCTGCCCGAGAATTTCCATTGGGCGCGCGCGGATCTGGTCGATTTCTGGCGGTTGGTGCAGAGCGCGGGTGTGCGGGTCACGCGGCACTATGTGCTGTATCCGAACCCGTGGCCCAAGATTGGCCATTTGAGCCGGCGTTGGCATGGACACGCCGTATTTCCCGCGCTGGCGGCGTGCGGGGACTATCTCGAATGCCGCAGCAACTGGAAGATCTACATCGACGAGTTCTCGGCCGCGCTGACGATGGTGGGGCGCCGGACGCAAACCGAATCGTGGCAGCCGGAGGCGCCGATGACGCCGTTCGAACGCAAGTACGCGGCGTCAGGGCATGGCTTGTGGCGCTGCGTGAGTGTTCGATGAGCGTTCGATGAGCGTCGGATGAAATGAAAAACCCGCCAGATCTGGCGGGTTTTTCATTTTCGGACTGCGCGGTCAGTGGAACAGCGGCTGTTGCGTCGGCGCGTCCTCGGGCAGCTCCGCGTGGACGATTTCGCCGGAGCGGTCCGCGTAGAGCGGGGTGCCGCAATCCTCGCAATATTCCGGATCGAACAGCGCCGCATGGCGGAAGATGTCCTCGACACCGGCGTTGCGCAACTCCTCGCAGATCTGCTCGACCGGATTGCCCTTTTCCTCGGCATCGGCTTCGCCAGCTTCGCGGCCATAGACAGGCCAGACGATGCCGTAGATCACTTCCTTCTCGCCACGCATCGTGAAGCCGACGCGATATTCCTCAACCACTTCCTCGCCGAACCCGGCCACCACGGCGGCCAGTTGGCCGGCCGGCACATCGAGCGTGCCGCACAGGTAGTTCACGGCGGCGCGCACGGTCAGCGGACGGATGCTCTTGTCCGATTCGCGGCACGACAGGAAGAAGGCATCCGGCAGCAGCAGTTCGAACTCGCAGCCGGGCAGCAGGAGCGCGACGGTCGGCTGCACCTGCTGGCGCCACTGCTCCAGGCAGACCGAACGCTCGGCGTGGTGCTCCTTGGCATCTTCCTGCCAGCGGAACAGCGCGCCTTCGTGCGGGGCCACCACCACGGCCAGCAGATAGCGCGGATCGGCCAGGATGGGCGCGGTTTCGGGCAGATCACGCAGGTCCACCTTCGGCATGGTCCCGGCCAGTGCGGCAGTAGCCAGCTTGTGGGTCAGCGCGAAGGTGTCGCTATGGCTGCGCGGCAGCTGGTCGATGCTGTAGAGGTACGGCGACAGCGCCACCTTGGTGCCGGTGGCCAGCACATGCGCCTGCAGATGCACGGCCAGCGTCTGGGCCAGCTCCGGCTTCAGCGCACCCGACGGAATCGCGTAGCGTGTATGGGCCAGGATCGGTGCCGCGATCATCAGCACATCCAGCTTGGCGCCGTCGACTTCGATGGTGGCCGATTCGGCCAAGGTTTCGGCCTGTTCGGCCAGCACGTCGGACGCATCGGCGTTGTGCTTGAACAGGTGTTCGAGCGCGGCGTCGAGCGCGGTCTGGCTGCCGTTTTTCAGCAGGCGATGGAGCCGCTGCGACAGCCGACGCTCCCAATACCCGTCCTCCATGCGGCTGCCCGATGCATCCAGGGCGAGCGCGTCGGCCACCAGCCGTTCGGCGTCAGGAGAGAGTCTGGCGGAAGACTTGGGGCGAAAACCTGCCATATATGTAGAGAACGTCCGTTTTTCGTAAAACGGTATTCTACTCGTTGCGCAGGCGGGTGCAGTCCTCGCGAACCCTCAATCAGGCTCTTGTTTGCATTGTTGGATTACTTTTGAGCCGCCGGTGCGTGCGATTCGGTGCTGTGCGACTCGCCAGCCATCGAAACCTCGCCGCCGCCCTTGGTCAGCAAGTACAGGCAGGCGCCCGCCACGACTACAAAAGCGATCAGAATCTTCACCATGTGATGTCTCCGTCTTTGTCTTGGTATAAGTCACGCTGAATCCGTGTGGGGCGAGTCTGGCAGTGCAGGCTTGCGCAAAACTTACGCGACGGGGTGGGGATTACCCGCAAAAACAAAACCGCCGCCCCGCTTTGCAAGCCGGGACGGCGGTTTCGGTCAGCAGCTGGCGAATCAGGCGGCCAGCAGTTGACGCAGCACGAACGGCAGGATGCCGCCGTGGTTGTAGTAGTCGACCTCGATCGGCGTGTCGATGCGGAGCAGCACCGGTACGCGTTGCGTGTCGCCGTTGGCGCGGTGGACGACCAGCGTCACGTCCTGCTGCGGCTTCAGGTCGCCTTCGATGCCTTCCACGTCGAAGGTTTCGTTGCCGACGATGCCGAGCGACTGCACGCTGTCGTTGCCCTTGAACTGCAGCGGCAGCACGCCCATGCCCACCAGGTTCGAACGGTGGATACGCTCGAAGCTGCGTGCGATCACGGCCTTCACGCCCAGCAGCTGGGTGCCCTTCGCCGCCCAGTCGCGCGACGAGCCCGTGCCGTACTCTTCGCCACCGAACACCACTGTGGGCGTGCCTTCGGCGATGTACTTCATCGCGGCGTCATAGATCGACAATTCCTCACCGGTGGGCTGGTGCAGCGTGATGCCGCCTTCCACGCGGGAGCCGTCGGCCTTGACCGGGATCATCAGGTTCTTGATGCGGACGTTGGCGAACGTGCCGCGCATCATCACCTCATGGTTGCCGCGGCGCGAGCCGTAGCTGTTGAAGTCGGCCTTGAGCACGCCATGCGACAGCAGGTACTTGCCAGCAGGGGAGGTGTCCTTGATCGAACCGGCCGGGGAGATATGGTCGGTCGTCACGGAGTCGCCGAACACACCCAGGGCGCGGGCGCCACGGACGGTCACGGCCTCGCCGCTCGGCTCGAGCGCGAAGTCCTGGAAGAACGGCGGCTCGGCGATGTAGGTCGACTTCGGCCAGTCGTAGACCTGGCCCTTCGTGCCCTTGATCGCCGCCCACAGCTTGCTCGGCTTCCTGACCTGCTCGTAGTTGCCCTTGAACGTCTTGGCGTCCATCGCGTACTTCAGCAGCGCATGGATTTCTTCCGACGTCGGCCAGATGTCGCCCAGCCAGATGTCCTTGCCACCCTTGCCCTTGCCCACCGGTTCGGTCATCAGGTCGCGCGTGACGTTGCCGGCGATGGCGTAAGCCACCACCAGCGGCGGCGATGCCAGGAAGTTGGCGCGGATGTTCGGGTGGATCCGGGCTTCGAAGTTGCGGTTGCCCGACAGCACGGCGGCGGCCACGATGTCGTTCTGCACGATCGAGTCGTTGAGCGCCTGGGTCAGGTCGCCGGCGTTACCGATACAGGTGGTGCAGCCGTACGCAGTGACGCCGAAGCCGAGCTTGTCCAGGTACGGCAGCAGACCGGCGGCCTTCAGGTATTCCGTGACCACGCGGCTGCCAGGGGCCAGCGACGTCTTGATGTGGGGCGCGACCTTCAGGCCGGCTTCCACGGCCTTCTTGGCCAGCAGGCCGGCGGCCAGCAGCACGCTGGGGTTCGACGTGTTCGTGCACGACGTGATCGCGGCAATCAGCACATCGCCGTTGTGCACCTTCACGCCGTCGGCGTTCGTGTACTCGCGGTCCAGGTCGGCGACGTCCTTGTTGAAACCGTTCTCGGCCACTGGCTTGGCAAACAGCGACTTGAACGTTTCCTTGACGTGACCGATCTCGATACGGTCCTGCGGCCGCTTCGGGCCGGCCAGTGACGGGGCCACGGTGCCCAGGTCCAGCGTCAACGTCTTGCTGTAGTCGATCTCGCCAGCGCGCGGAACGCCGAACATTTTCTGGGCGCGGAAGTAGCCCTCGAACGCGGCGATTTCCTCGTCGGTGCGGCCCGTGCCACGGAAATAGTCGATCGTCTTCTCATCGACCGGGAAGAAGCCCATCGTCGCGCCGTACTCGGGCGCCATGTTGCCGATCGTGGCGCGGTCCGGCGTGGTCAGGCTGGCCGTGCCTTCGCCGAAGAATTCCACGAACTTGCCGACGACCTTTTCGCGACGCAGCATCTCGGTGATGGTCAGCACCAGATCGGTGGCGGTCACGCCTTCGCGCAACCGGCCCTTCAGTTCCACGCCCACCACGTCCGGGGTCAGGAAGTAGACCGGCTGGCCCAGCATGCCGGCTTCGGCTTCGATGCCGCCCACGCCCCAGCCGACCACGCCAATGCCGTTGATCATCGTGGTGTGGGAATCGGTGCCGACGAGGGTGTCCGGATAATAGACGCCATCCTTCTTGTGGACGCCGCGGGCCAGATATTCCAGGTTGACCTGGTGCACGATGCCGAAGCCGGGCTGCACCACGCCAAAGGTGTCGAATGCCTGCATCCCCCACTTCATGAACTGGTAGCGCTCGTTATTGCGCTTGAATTCCAGTTGCATGTTCAGGTCCAGGGCGTTCTTTTCGCGGAAGTGGTCGATTTGCACCGAGTGGTCGACCACCAGGTCCACGGGAACCAGTGGCTCGATCTTTTTCGGGTTCTTGCCCATCTTCTCGGCCACGTTACGCATGGCGGCCAGGTCGGCCAGTAGCGGCACGCCCGTGAAGTCCTGCAGCACCACGCGGGCCACGACGAACGGGATTTCATCCACGCGCTCGGCGTTCGGCTTCCAGTTGGCCAGTTGGCGGACGTGTTCCTCGGTCACCTTCTTGCCGTCGCAGTTGCGCAGCACGGATTCCAGGACCACACGAATCGACACCGGCAGGCGTTCGATCTTCACGCCCAGGGCCTTGCCCAGCTGGGGCAGGGAATAGTACTGACCGCGGCCGCCAGTGCCGAGCTTGAATTCTTTCAGGGTGTTATTGAGATTGTGGGGCATTGCCTGACTCCAATCGAAGGGTGACGCGGGACGCTTTTGAACATTCTTATTCTTAAGACCCCGGTGCGCGATTGGGTTCCGCCGCCATGCAAGCGGCGCGGCCGGCGGGACCGGACGCGCACCGTTACCACGACTCGGCCTGACCCCGAGCGGGTCAGGCAAAGGTAAAACAGGACTTTACTGCGGAATTATTGCTTCGGTGCGGATTGTGCGGATGCGGGTTGCCCATCTGCCGGCTGGGCCGGTTGCGACGGAGCCACCAGCAGCGGCGTGGTCACCGGGGCGCGCAGTGCGCCGGCAACGGTCGGCGCGGAGCCGCCGGCCTGCATGTCTGCCGTCTGGCATTCGTCCGCCAGACGCTGACCGAGGTTCCGGTTGAACAGCATGGCCTTGCTCGGGATCACCACCAGGTCCATGCCGGTGCGTTGGTCGAAGTAGCGGTCGGCGCCGGTCACGGTGTTCTGGCGCGGCAGGCGGTAGACCTTGCCTTCCCAGTTCACGCCGATCACCTCGTCACGCTGCATGTTGCCGGTGATGTAGAGCGCATGGCCCAGTTCGCATTGCCACTTTTCGCCGGCCGGAGCTTCAACCGGGGCGGCTGCCTCGGTCTTCTTGGTGGTCTTCTTCGAGGCCGTCTTCTTGGTAGCGGCCGGCTTCTTGGCCGGTTCCTGGGCCAGCGCGGCGCCGGCGGATGTCAGGGTCAGGGCGCCAAGGCAGGCGGCCAGCACGATGTGTTTCATTGTGTCTTCCTTCCGGTTTTCTGAATAATCAAAAACGGCTATTTGTCGTACGGTCCGCTGGGGAGCACCGGGGGGCGCTCCGGCTACAACTTTCCGCCGCTATTCTCTACGATTTGCCCCACGGGGCGAAGCCCGTCAGTCATTGGTTACACAATTGTTCGCGGACGGTTTGTCATCGGCCACTTCAAGGCAAAAATGAGCAGTCCGCGTGCTTCGGACTGGTGTCAGTCGAAGAACAACTCCGTCACCGGCGAGGGCAGTTTCGTGCCGGTGGCATGGGCACGCTGCAGCAGCGACCAGTAATAGCGATAGCTTGCGCGGTCATGGAGTTGGCCGTCGTGGCGGATCGGCGCCCAGTTGTTCTCGTGCGCCGCAAGCAGGATCTGGCTTGCTGCGCCGATTTCGCTGTCCCCGGGGCGGAAGGCCGACACAATCGGCTCGATCTGGCCCGGATGGATGCTCCATTTACGCAGATAGCCGAATTCGGCGCGCGCCCGGTATGCGTCGTCGCCCGAGCGTTGGGGGTTCTGCACATCGGTGCTGACGTTGTGCGACGGTACTTTGCCATGGCGGTGGCAGGCTGCCGAAATCTCGAGCATGGCCCGGCGGATCAGCGGATGCTCGAACTGTTCCGGCGAGCGCATGGCATCGCCCGGAATCGCGCCGTGGTGCGCAGAGACAAAATCCATCAGGCCGAAGCTCAGGCACTCCACCTGCACGAGCGAGGCGATGTCGAAGACTTGCTCGAGCGCCGAATGTGTCTCAATCAGCACGTGTATTGGGATGTGGCGGGCAATGCCGGACGCGCGCGCTACCTGGTTCACGTGATCGGTCACACGGGCCACTTCCACCACGTCGGTCACTTTCGGGACCACTACATAGGCCAGTCGGGCGCCGGCTGTCCTCACCAGGATGTCGACGTCTTCGCGCCAGCCCGGGTGCGCCGGATCGTGGATGCGCGCGCCCACGCGGTTGTGCGCATTTTCGGCGCTGTTGATCAGTTGCGCGCACAGCGTGGCGTGCTCGCGTTCGAGCCCGACCGCCGCGCCGTCCTCGCAGTCGAACGTGATATCGAACACTGGCCCGAGCGCTTGCTGCAGGGCAAGCGATTTGCGCATGAGCTTTTCGCTACCGGCATAGTGGTCGCATACCGGCAGTTGCACCGGAATGGCTTCGCCCTGGAACAAGACCTCGGATGGATGCACGTTAAATACGGAGAAAATGTAGGGTTATTCAAAAGTGGGATTTACGCGCCTAAAAGAAAAACCGGGGTCCGCGCCGATTTTCGAGAATCGATGCGGAACCCCGGTCTTTCATGAGCGGGTGGCTCGCGGAGGATCAGCCCAGCAGGTGTTGCACGCCGGCACGCTCTTCTTCCAGTTCCTTGAGCGTGATGTTGATCTTCTCCTGGCTGTACGCGTCAATTTCCAGACCCTTGACGATTTCGTACTTGCCGTTGGCCGTGGTGACCGGGTAGCCGAACATCACATCGTTCGGAATGCCGTATTCACCGTTCGACGGGATGCCCATCGTAACGACCTTGCCGTTCGAGCCCAGCACCCAGTCGTGCACGTGGTCGATGGCGGCGTTGGCAGCCGAAGCGGCCGACGACAGGCCACGGGCCTCGATGATGGCGGCGCCGCGCTTGCCAACGGTCGGCAGGAACACGTCGTTGTTCCACACCGGATCGTTGATCATGTCCTTGACGCTCTTGCCGTCGACGGTGGCGTAGCGGTAGTCGGCGTACATCGTCGGGCTGTGGTTGCCCCAGACGAACATCTTCTCGATCGACGACACCGGCTTGCCAGTCTTGGCGGCGATTTGCGACAGGGCACGGTTGTGGTCCAGGCGCAGCATGGCGGTGAAGTTCTCGCGCTTCAGGTTCGGCGCCGACTTCATGGCGATGTAGGCGTTGGTGTTGGCCGGGTTGCCGACCACCAGCACCTTGACGTCGCGGCTGGCCACTTCGTCCAGGGCCTTGCCTTGCACCGTGAAGATCTGGGCGTTGGCTTCGAGCAGGTCCTTGCGTTCCATGCCCTTGCTACGCGGACGCGCGCCCACCAGCAGGGCAACGTCGGCATCCTTGAAGGCGACCTTGGGGTCGTCGGTAATGACCACGCCGGCCAGCAGCGGGAACGCGCAGTCTTCCAGTTCCATCACCACGCCCTTGACGGCAGCCTGGGCTTGCGGGAGATCGAGCAGTTGGAGGATGACCGGCTGGTCTTTGCCGAGCATGTCGCCGTTGGCGATGCGGAACAGCAGGGAATAGCCGATCTGGCCAGCGGCGCCGGTGACTGCGACGCGCATTGGGGCTTTAGCCATGAGTAAGTCTCCAAACGAAAAGAGGGGGTAACCGGTCGGTGGCGCTTGGGTCTCCAGGGTATGGAGCGGCCCGGCGCGTCACCGGGTGCTGGTCGCGTGTCGCCACGAAGGCAGGCGGGCGTCCGCCGCGGAACCCGCGGGCATTCGCGCGTGACCGGGCAACGAGAGTGCGCTTCCGGCCAGGTGCAGGCGTCGTGGGCGACAAGGCGTAAGTCTACTACTGCTGAGTGGTGCGTCGCATCCCGCAAAGGGGTATTCGGGAGCAACGGCACGGACCTGCGCGAGTGTAGGGTGAGCCCTGATTGATGTCAATTCATATGTCTTATATAAGACATAAGACATTTCATAGCGTGCTGGACGTGATTCTCGCTTTTGTGGTTGAATCCGGGCTATGTCATCCCTGCCTACGTCCCTGCCCGCAGCCGCCGCCAATGGCGCGCCGGAATCGGGCGCCCCCCAAAGCGGCGCCGGGACGCAGCCGTCCACGAACGCGCCGGGCGCTGCAGTCGCCCCCGCGACGGCCGCGCCGTCGCCGACTTTCAGCCCACTTTACCAGCAGATCAAGGCCCTGATCATGCAAAGCCTGCAGACGGGCGAGTGGAAGCCGGGCGAAATGATTCCGAGCGAGATGGATCTGGCTGCCCGCTACAAGGTGAGCCAGGGCACCGTGCGCAAGGCCATCGACGAACTGGCCGCCGAGAATCTGGTGGCGCGTCGTCAGGGCAAGGGCACGTTTGTGACTACCCATTATGAGGACGTGGTTAAATTCCGCTTCCTCCGCCTGGTACCCGACGAGGGTGAGCCCCATTACGGCTCCAGCCGCGTGCTCGAATGCAAGCGCTTGCGCGCGCCTGCCGAGATCGCCCGCCTGCTCGATATTCGCACTGGCGATAGCGTGGTGCAGATCCGCCGCGTGCTGACTTTCTCGAATGAAGCCACGGTGCTGGACGAGATCTGGCTGCTGGGCGCCAACTTCAAGGGCCTGACGGCCGAAAAGCTCAACGAGTGGAAGGGCCCGATGTACGCGCTCTTCGAGGGCGAGTTCGGCACGCGGATGATCCGCGCCACGGAGAAGATCCGTGCGGTGGTTGCCGATGATACGGCGGCGGAATTGCTGTCGGTGGCACCGGGCTCACCGCTGCTATCGGTGGAGCGTGTCTCATTCACATATGGTGACCGCCCGGTGGAAGTCCGCCGCGGTCTGTATGTCACGACGCGGCACTATTACCAAAACGACTTGAGTTAATGCGCGATGGCGATGGGAGAGCGGTCCAGGGCGTCGATTATTGTGGCGCGTGTATGGGACCAGCTTCAACCATTGTCGTGCGTGAATGGAATGGCCAGATTTTTCCCGCCTGAAACGGTACAAACACTGTCGCGTGCGATTGTCGGGCACGCCGTGTTGGTGCGCGATAGGCGAAAATTATTGGTGCGCCGCGCAACAAAGGCGCTAAAATCATCTGGATTTGCTCCCCTGCATTCATTTGCATCCAGTGTCACCCACACGCTTGATGCAATCCGGTGCAGCCACGGTACCCGCTGTGGCGCGCCAATGCAATTGGGAGCAATGGCAGTGTCGTACTTTTGCTGTTTTCTTTTCACCGCAAATGGGGTCTCGCATGGCTGAAGCCGTCAAACAAGCCAGGCCGGAGTTCCGGAACATCGGTATCGCGCAAATCTCGCGCTACCGGTTGCCCTGGGCCGGCAAGGTATCCATCCTGCATCGCGTAAGCGGCGCAATGATGTTCCTCCTCCTTCCTTTCGTTCTGTACCTGTTTGAGCAGAGCGTCACCTCCGAACTGAGCTTCGCCAAGTTCTCGGCCCTGCTGTCCAACGGCTTCATCAAAGTTGTGATCCTGGCCCTGATCTGGGGTTACCTGCATCACTTCTGTGCCGGCATCCGATTCCTGCTGCTCGATGTGCACGTTGGCGTAACCAAGCCCGCCTCGGCCAAGTCGGCTGTCACGGTGCTGGTGGTCAGCCTGCTGCTCACCCTGATCTTCGGTCTGAAGCTGTTCGGTCTGTTCTGAGGAGAATCAAGGTGGCAAACAATAATATCGGTCCCAAGCGTCTGGTTGTCGGTGCGCACTACGGTCTGAAAGACTGGCTCGCGCAACGCGTTACCGCGGTCATCATGGTGGTGTTCACCGTGGTGCTCGCCGCCGTGTATCTCGCCTTCGGCAACCCTTCGTACGAAGGCTGGTCGGGTCTCTTCGCCAATCAGTGGATGAAGATCCTGACGTTCCTGACCATCCTGTCCCTGCTGTTCCATGCGTGGATCGGCGTGCGCGATATCTGGATGGACTACGTGAAGCCGATGGCCGTGCGCCTCGTGCTGCAAGTTCTAACGATTCTGTGGCTCGTCGGTTGCGCGGGCTACGCTGCTCAGATTCTCTGGAGGGTGTAATAAATGGTCGCAGTCAAGACTGGATTGCCGCGTCGCAAATTTGACGTGGTCATCGTCGGGGCGGGCGGCGCCGGGATGCGCGCATCCCTCCAGCTCGCGGAAGCCGGCCTGAACGTGGCCGTGCTGTCGAAGGTTTTCCCGACGCGCTCGCACACCGTGGCGGCGCAGGGCGGTATCGGTGCTTCGCTTGGCAACATGAGCGAAGACAACTGGCACTATCACTTCTACGACACCATCAAGGGCTCGGACTGGCTGGGCGACCAGGACGCCATCGAGTTCATGTGCCGTGAAGCACCGAAGGTCGTGTACGAACTCGAACACTTCGGCATGCCGTTCGACCGTAACGCCGATGGCACGATTTACCAGCGTCCGTTCGGCGGCCACACCGCCAACTACGGCGAAAAGCCGGTGCAACGCGCTTGCGCGGCCGCTGACCGTACCGGTCACGCGCTGCTGCACACGCTGTACCAGCGCAACGTTCGCGCCAAGACCCACTTCTTCGTCGAATGGATGGCGCTGGACCTGATCCGCGACGAGGACGGCGACGTGCTGGGCGTGACCGCGCTGGAAATGGAAACCGGCGAAGTCTATATCCTCGAAGCCAAGACCACGCTGTTCGCGACCGGCGGTGCCGGCCGTATCTACGCGGCTTCCACCAACGCCTTCATCAACACCGGTGATGGCCTGGGCATGGCAGCACGTGCCGGCGTCCCGCTGGAAGACATGGAGTTCTGGCAGTTCCACCCGACCGGCGTGGCCGGCGCGGGCGTGCTGATCACGGAAGGCGTGCGCGGCGAGGGCGGTATCCTGCGTAACAAGGATGGCGAGCGCTTCATGGAGCGCTATGCCCCGACGCTGAAGGATCTGGCCCCGCGTGACTTCGTGTCGCGTTCGATGGACCAGGAAATCAAGGAAGGCCGCGGCTGCGGTCCGAACGGCGACTACGTGTTGCTCGACCTGACGCACGTCGGCGCCGAGACGATCATGAAGCGTCTGCCGTCGATCCGCGAAATCGGCATGAAGTTCGCCAACGTCGACGCGATCAAGGAACCGATCCCCGTGGTGCCGACCATCCACTACCAGATGGGTGGCATTCCGACGAACTTCCACGGTCAGGTCGTGGTGCCGAAGAACGGCAACCCGAACGAAGTGGTCAACGGCTTCTACGCCATCGGCGAATGCTCGTGCGTGTCGGTGCACGGCGCCAACCGCCTGGGCACGAACTCGCTGCTCGACCTGGTGGTGTTCGGCCGTGCGGCCGGTAACCACATCGTCGCCAACGCGATGAAGCAGAAGGAACACAAGCCGCTGCCGGCAGATGCCGCCGACCGCGCCATGGCCCGTCTGGCCAAGCTGCAGGGCACGACCTCGGGTGAATACACCCAGGACGTGGCCAACGATATCCGCCGCAACATGCAATCGCACGCCGGCGTGTTCCGTACGCAGAAGCTGATGGACGAAGGCGTCGAGCGCATCCTGGAAGTGGCCGAGCGCGCCAACAACATCCACCTGAAGGACAAGTCGAAGGTCTTTAACACCGCGCTGGTGGAAGCCCTGGAAGTGTCGAACCTGGTGGAAGTGGCCAAGGCAACGATGATCTCGGCCGCAGCCCGCAAGGAATCGCGTGGCGCCCACGCCCATAGCGACTTCCCGAATCGCGACGACGAGAACTGGCTCAAGCACACGCTGTTCTACAGCGAAGGCAACCGCCTCGACTACAAGCCGGTGAAGATGCAACCGCTGACGGCGGAATCAGTTCCGCCGAAGGCCCGTACGTTCTGATACCCGCGTCGTAGAGAAAACAGGACCCACAGAAATGAAGCGTATTTTCGAAGTCTACCGCTACGATCCGGACAAGGACGCCGCGCCCCGCATGCAGACCTACGAGGTGGAACTCGACGGTCACGAGCGCATGCTGCTGGATGCGCTGGTCAAGCTGAAGAAGCTCGATGAGACGATCTCGTTCCGTCGCTCGTGCCGTGAAGGCGTGTGCGGCTCGGACGCGATGAACATCAACGGCAAGAACGGCCTGGCCTGCCTGACGAACATGCGCGAACTGCCGGACCGCATCGTGCTGCGTCCGCTGCCCGGGCTGCCCGTGGTGCGCGACCTGATCGTCGACATGACGAACTTCTTCAAGCAGTACAACTCGATCAAGCCGTTCCTGATCAACGACGAGCCGCCGCCCGAGAAGGAGCGTCTGCAATCGCCGCAGGAACGTGACGAGCTGGATGGCCTGTACGAGTGCATCTTGTGCGCAAGCTGCTCGACGTCGTGCCCGTCGTTCTGGTGGAACCCGGACAAGTTCGTTGGCCCGGCCGGTCTGCTGCAGGCCTACCGCTTTATCGCGGACAGCCGTGACCAGGCCACCAGCGAGCGTCTGGACAACCTGAACGACCCGTACCGTCTGTTCCGTTGCCATAGCATCATGAACTGCGTCGATGTGTGCCCGAAGGGCCTCAACCCGACGAAGGCGATTGGCAAGATTAAGGAATTGATGGTTCGCCGCGCTGTTTAATCTGCCGGTATAAACTGCCTTGTGCGTACCGGGCGGAATCCGTACGAACACAGACAGTCTGTAGTTGAAGTAAGCGGCGCGTCAGCCCGATGCGGTATCAATCGGGTGGCGCGCCGATCGCAAGAAGGCTGACCATGAGTCTTTCCACCACTTTCTCCCATCAGGCCGATCCGCACAAACGTGCCCGTCTACGCTGGCGCGCCCGCCGCGGCCTTCTGGAGAACGACATCATCGTCGAACGTTTTTTCAACCGTTACGAGGAGAGCCTGTCCGACGAGGACGTGGCATCGCTGAGCGAGCTGTTCGAGCTTGGCGACAACGAGTTGATGGACCTGCTGCTTGCCCGCAAGGAGCTGGACGGTGAGCTCGACACGCCCCCGATGCAACGGCTTATAAGCCTGCTGCGTTCGGTCTGAGTTTGGTCAACACTATTATTCACAGTATTTGAAGGAACCGACATGACGCCGTCCGATGTGAAAGCCACGCTATCGTTTTCCGATGGTTCCCCCAGCGTTGAGCTGCCGATCTACAAGGGCACCGTTGGCCCGGATGTGATCGACATTCGCAAGCTGTACGGACAAACCGGCAAGTTCACCTATGACCCGGGGTTCATGTCGACCGCTTCGTGCAACTCCAAGATCACCTACATTGACGGTGACAAGGGCGAACTGCTGTACCGTGGCTACCCGATCGAGCAACTGGCACAGAAGTGCGATCACCTCGAGACCTGCTACCTGCTGCTGAAGGGCGAGCTGCCCAACGCCAAGCAGAAGGAAGAGTTCGTGAACTCGGTGATGAACCACACGATGGTCCACGAACAGCTCCAGTTCTTCCTGCGCGGCTTCCGCCGTGACGCGCACCCGATGGCCGTCCTGACGGGTCTGGTTGGCGCGATGAGCGCGTTCTACCACGACGCGATGGACATCGATGATCCGCATCAGCGCGAGATCTCGGCCATCCGCCTGATCGCCAAGATGCCGACGCTGGTTGCCATGGCGTACAAGTACACCATGGGTCAGCCGTACATCTACCCGCAGAACGACCTGTCCTACTCGGGCAACTTCATGCGCATGATGTTCGCCACGCCGTGCGCCCCGTACACCGTGAACCCGGTGCTCGAGCGCGCGCTGGACCGCATCTTCATCCTGCACGCCGACCACGAGCAAAACGCGTCGACCTCGACCGTGCGTCTGGCCGGCTCGTCGGGCACGAACCCGTTCGCAGCCATCGCCGCCGGCGTGGCTTGCCTGTGGGGTCCGGCTCACGGCGGCGCGAACGAAGCCGCGCTGAAGATGCTGGAAGAAATCGGCAGCGTCGACAACATTGGCGAGTTCATCAAGCAGGTCAAGGACAAGAACTCGGGCGTGCGCCTGATGGGCTTTGGCCACCGCGTGTACAAGAACTACGACCCGCGCGCCAAGCTGATGCGCGAGACCTGCTATGAAGTGCTGAACGAACTGGGCCTGCACAACGACCCGCTGTTCAAGCTGGCCATGGAGCTCGAGAAGATCGCGCTGGAAGACGAATACTTCGTCAGCCGCAAGCTGTACCCGAACGTGGACTTCTACTCGGGTATCGTGCAGCGCGCGCTGGGCATCCCGACCTCGCTGTTCACCTGCATCTTCGCCCTGGCACGCACGCCGGGCTGGATCTCGCAGTGGGAAGAGATGATCACCGATCCGGAATACAAGATCGGTCGTCCGCGCCAGCTGTTCAACGGCGCCGCCGCACGCGAAGTGCCGGATCTGGCAAAGCGCTGATCTGGTTGCTGTCACGCAAGCTGAAGAACGCCCCGGTCCGCCGGGGCGTTTTTTTTGCTTTGTGTTGCGCCGCACTGCCGAGAGCGGGGCAGCGCGGCGGCTAAGCCCGAGGCGGGCGCCGATCATTGACTCGCGCGAGTTCATGTCCTCGTAGGGGGTGCTGGCCCTGCGGTTGCCATAGGTGGCCCAATGCCACCGGCACGCCACAGATGCCGCTGTGCACAATTGTTGTGAAATCAGCTTTTGGCGGCGAATCCTGCCGTCGGCGGGTTGCAACGGTCTTCATTAGTTGTCGGGTTTTCCCCAAATTCGAAGAACTTCACTCTATCTGGTTGCAACTTTCCCTTTATAATGCGGGCTGCTTTACCGACCGGCAGCCGGGCCACCCTTCCGGCCAGCCGTGTTGGAAAGCGGGGCAGGCGAAGCGCTTGCGCAATAGAGAACGCATCAACGTTGTCTTTCCGAACTTTTGGCGACCGTCGTCTGGCGGGCGCCGACACATGCCGGGCCCCGCACAAGCATCAACTCTTCACCGCAGGCCCGACTTCCGCTCTGGGCCGTACCGTTCGCCACGTCAGGCGGCGCATTCCCGCGGGTGTTGTTCGATTGCGCCGGTCATGCCGACTCTGCCCGGATGACCAATACATAATCGAGGAGCTCCTGATGACGTTGTCCCGTCTCACGTCCACTGCCATGGCCGCCGTGCTTGCCACTGCCGGCCTCGCTGCCTTTACTTCGGCCAACGCCGAAACCATCAAGATCGCCATTGCCGGCCCGATGAGCGGCTCGGTCGCCCAGTACGGCGACATGGTCAAGGCTGGTGCCCTGACCGCCATCGAACAGATCAATGCCGCCGGCGGCGCCAACGGCAACAAGTTCGAAGCCGTCATGATGGACGACGCTTGCGAACCGAAGCAGGCTGTGGCCGTGGCCAACAAGATCGTGAGCCAGGGCATCCACTACGTGATTGGTCACGTGTGCTCGGGTTCGACGATCCCGGCATCGGATATCTACGAGAACGAAGGCATCGTGATGGTCACGCCGTCGGCTACCGCGCCGCAGCTGACCGAAACGAAGAAGCGCAACTTCATCTTCCGTACGATCGGCCGTGACGACCAGCAAGGTCCCGCAGCCGCCCAGTACATCATCAACAAGGTCAAGCCGAAGAAGGTTGCCGTGCTGCACGACAAGCAGTCGTACGGCCAGGGCATCGCCAGCTCGGTGAAGAAGGACCTGGAAGCAGCCAAGATTCCCGTGGCGGTCTTCGAGGGCATCAACGCCGGCGATTCCGACTACTCCGCTGTTATCACCAAGCTGAAGTCGCAAGGCGTGGACTTCGTCTATTTCGGTGGCTATCACCCGGAAATGGGCCTGCTGCTGCGCCAGGCGCGTGAGCAGGGCGTCAAGGCGACCTTCATGGGTCCCGAGGGCGTTGGCAACAAGGACGTGACGGCCATCGCCGGTCCGGCATCGGAAGGCATGCTGGTGACGCTGCCCGCCGACTTCTCGGCCGATCCGGCCAACGCGGCCCTGGTGAAGGCTTTCGCCGACAAGAAGCGCGACCCGAACGGTCCGTTCCAGATGCCTGCGTACGCTGCCGTGAAGATCATTGGCGATGCCATCACGGGCGCCAAGAGCACGGACCCGACGAAGGTTGCCGCTTACATGCACAAGAACGCGTTCAACACGCCGATCGGCAAGGTTGAATATGACGCGAAGGGCGACCTGAAGTCGTTCAAGTTCGTCGTCTACACGTGGCACAAGGACGCCACGAAGACCGCCGCCAACTAAATCCCGGCGCCATTCTGGCGAGACGCCCCGCTCCCGACCCGGCGAGCGGGGCGTTTTGGTATCGGTTCGATGTTGATGGATCGCCACATGACGGCGGTCACCCCCCCGCATCGGGCTTCCCGATCCACAAGGTCCCTCGCATGAACGAATTTCTTCCACAGTTCACTCAGCAGCTGGTCAACGGCCTGACGCTGGGTGCGATCTATGCGTTGATCGCCATCGGCTACACGATGGTCTACGGCATCATCGGCATGATCAACTTTGCCCACGGCGAGATCTACATGATCGGCGCGTACGTGGGTCTCGTGACGCTGACCGCCATTGGCGCGCAGGCGGGTTATCCGCTGCCGCTGGTGCTTGGCGCGGCACTGATCGTCTCCGTCGCCGTGACAGGCTGCTACGGCTATGCCGTCGAGCGCGTGGCGTATCGCCCCCTGCGTGGCGGGCCGCGCCTGGTGCCGTTGATCTCGGCGATCGGCATGTCTATCTTCCTGCAGAACTATGTCCAGATCGGGCAGGGCGCGCGCGACGTATCGGTGCCCATCCTGATTTCTGGCGCGATCGAATTCCAGATGGGCGGAGACTTCACGGTGACCGTGCCGTATTCGCGGCTGCTCATCGTGGGCGTGACGCTGGTGCTGATGATCGTGCTGACGCTGTTCATCGGCCACTCCCGTATGGGCCGCGCCTGCCGCGCCTGCGCGGAAGACATGCGCATGGCTAACCTGCTCGGCATCGACACGAACCGCGTGATCTCGTTCACGTTCGTGCTAGGCGCGATGCTGGCCGCCGTGGGCGGCGTGCTGATTGGTCTGACGATCGGCAAGCTCAATCCGTTCATCGGCTTCATCGCTGGCATCAAGGCCTTCACTGCGGCGGTGCTTGGCGGCATCGGCAGTATCCCGGGCGCCATGCTCGGCGGCGTGCTGCTGGGTCTGGCCGAAACCTTCGCTTCCGGCTACATGCCGGCCGAGTACAAGGACGTGGTGGCGTTCGGCCTGCTGGTCCTGGTGCTGCTCTTCCGTCCCACGGGCCTGCTTGGCAAGCCCGACGTGGAAAAGGTCTAAGGGGAGGACGACATGACTCAAGCGACTTCGATTTCGCGGGCGTCCGTCCCGCAAACGTCGGTCTCCGACACGCTGAAGAACGCGGTGACGGCCGCCGTGCTGACGGCCATCCTGACCGTGCCGCTGCTCGGGCTGCAACTGAAGCTCGATGGCTACAAGGTGGTGCTCGAGCCGCACTGGCGTCCGGTATGGATCGCCGTGGCCGTGGTCTTCATCTTCCAGTTGTTCAAGCCGATGCTGACGCGCGCGCGCGGCGCCGTGAAGCTGCCGGCGCTCCCCGCGATGGGCGCGCAGCGGCAGCGCAGGGCGGTGTGGCTGCTGCTGGCCGTGGGGCTGGTGTTTCCGTTCCTCGGCTCGCGCGGCGCGGTAGACGTGGCCACGCTGGCGCTGATCTACGTGATCCTGGGCCTGGGCCTGAACATCGTGGTGGGCTTTGCCGGTCTGCTCGACCTGGGCTATGTGGGCTTCTACGCCGTGGGTGGCTACACCTACGCGCTGCTGAACCAGTACTTCGGCCTGACGTTCTGGGAGTGCCTGCCGCTGGCTGCTGGTCTGGCCGCGACGTTCGGCTTCGTGCTCGGTTTCCCGGTGCTCCGGCTGCGTGGCGACTACCTGGCCATCGTGACGCTGGGCTTCGGCGAAATCATTCGCCTGCTGCTGAACAACCTGACCAGCCTGACCGGCGGTCCGGATGGCGTCTCGGGTATTCCGAAGCCGACCGTGTTTGGTATCGAACTGGCACGCAGCGCCAGCGTGGAAGGGGCGAAGACATTCAATGACCTGATCGGTATTCCCTATACCGGCCAGCACATGGTGATCTTCCTGTACCTGCTCGGGCTACTACTGGTGGGCTTCACGCTGTTCGTGACCAGTCGTCTGATCCGGATGCCGATGGGCCGTGCCTGGGAGGCACTGCGCGAGGACGAGATCGCGTGCCGCTCGCTGGGCCTGAATCCCACGCGCATCAAGCTGTCCGCGTTCACGCTGGGCGCATCGTTCGCCGGTCTGGCCGGCGCGTTCTTCGCGGCGCGCCAGGGGCTGGTCACTCCGGAATCCTTCACGTTCATCGAGTCCGCGCTGATCCTGGCCGTGGTCGTGCTCGGCGGCATGGGTTCGCAGCTTGGCGTGATCCTGGCTGCCATCCTGCTGACCGTGCTGCCCGAGGTGGCGCGTGACTTTGCCGAGTACCGGATGCTGATTTTCGGTCTGGTGATGGTGCTGATGATGATGTGGCGTCCGCAGGGCCTGCTGCCCGCAAGCCGTCCCCACGTGGAGTTGCCGCGATGAGCGCAGAAATGCTGAAAGTATCCGGCCTGCAGATGCGCTTCGGCGGTCTGCTGGCCGTCGACGGCATCGAGTTCGATGTGCGTCGTGACGAGGTCTTCGCCATCATCGGCCCGAACGGCGCGGGCAAGACCACCGTGTTCAACTGCGTGGGCGGTTTCTACAAGCCCACGGCCGGCGAGATCATGCTCGACGGCCACTCGATCGCGCGTCTGCCGAGCCATCAGGTCGCACGCCGCGGTCTGGTGCGCACATTCCAGAACATTCGCCTGTTCAAGCAGCTGACCGTGGTGGAGAACCTCATGGTCGCGCAGCACCTGCAGGTGAAGGCAGGTCTGTTGCACGGGTTGCTGGCCACGCCGGCCTATCGCCACGCCGAGCGCGCGGCGCTGGGCCGTGCGGCTGAATGGCTGGAGCGCATGGGCCTGACCAGCGTGGCCAACCGCGAGGCGGGTACGTTGTCGTATGGCCATCAGCGCCGGCTCGAGATCGCACGCTGCATGATCACGAAGCCCCGCTTGCTGATGCTCGACGAACCGGCCGCGGGCCTGAATCCGCAGGAGAAGATCGAGCTGCAGCAGCTGATCGACAAGCTGCGTCGCGAGTTCAACATCTCGGTGCTGCTGATCGAGCACGACATGAGCCTCGTGATGGGTGTGTCCGATCGCATCCTGGTGATGGAGCACGGCAAGCCGATCATGGTTGGCAAGCCCGAGGAAGTGCGCAACGACCCGCGCGTGATCAAGGCCTATCTGGGAGAGGACTGATGCTGAAGCTGGAAAACGTCCATACCCACTACGGCGCGGTCGAGGCGCTGTCGGGTGTGTCGATCGAGGTCAACAAGGGCGAGATCGTCACGCTGATCGGTAGCAACGGGGCCGGCAAGACCACGCTGATGATGACGGTGTGCGGCACGCCGCGCGCGTCCAGCGGCCGGGTGTCGTTCGAGGGCCAGGACATCACGCGGCGCAACACGCACGAGATCATGCGCATGGGCATGGCCATCTCGCCGGAAGGCCGCCGTGTCTTCCCGAGCCTGACCGTGCTGGAGAACCTCAAGATGGGGGCGTTTTTCGCCAGCCGTCATGAGATCGACGAGGGCATCGAGCACGTGTTCAAGCTGTTCCCGCGTCTGAATCAGCGCGCTAGCCAGCGCGCTGGCACGATGTCGGGTGGCGAACAGCAGATGCTGGCGATCGGCCGCGCGCTGATGAGCAAGCCGCGCCTGCTGTTGCTGGACGAGCCGACACTTGGCCTGGCCCCGCTGATCATCGCGCAGATCTTCGACATTATTCGAACGATTCGTGACGAGGGCGTCACCGTGTTCCTGGTCGAGCAGAACGCCAACAAGGCGCTGCAGGTGGCCGACCGGGGCTATGTGCTGGAAACCGGCAAGGTGGTGCTGGCCGATACCGGACAGAACCTGCTGGCCAACGACCGCATCCGCGCGGCGTATCTGGGCGGGTAAGGTGCCGATTTCTCCCCTCTCTCGTCCGCGTGAGAGGGGAGGCAGACTGGCCCACGTCAAAGGCCCCTTCGCCATCCGCGAAATCCCCCTTTCGCCAATGACCGCCGCCCGGGCGGTCTCTCCGACCCGCTGGCGGCCGGCCCACATGGCATAATCGATTGCGATGTCAAGCAATCCCCGGCCTCGCCGGAATCGCAGCAAAATACCTGCTTGCCCGCGAAGGCATCCGGAAAACAATTCCCCTGCAAACCAATGCGCGGACACGCGCCGCTGCTGTCCAGGATGGGCAGTACGGACGGTTCGCCACTCGCATCATGGCCAAGACGCTCTACGACAAACTCTGGGATGACCACACCGTCCACGTCGAGGAAGACGGCACCACGCTGCTCTACATCGATCGCCACCTGCTTCACGAAGTGACCAGCCCGCAGGCGTTCGAAGGACTAAAGCTGGCGGAGCGTCCGGTCTGGCGCATCAGCGCCAACCTGGCCGTGTCGGATCACAACGTGCCGACCACCGACCGCTCGCAAGGCATCGCCGACCCGATCTCGAAGCTCCAGGTGGACACGCTCGACCTGAACTGCGATGCCTATGGCATCACCCAGTTCAAGATGAACGATCACCGTCAGGGCATCGTTCACGTGATCGGGCCGGAGCAGGGCGCCACGCTGCCCGGCATGACCGTGGTCTGCGGTGACTCGCACACCAGCACGCACGGCGCGTTCGGTGCGCTGGCCCACGGCATCGGCACGTCGGAAGTGGAGCATGTGCTGGCCACCCAGACGCTGCTGGGCAAGAAGGCCAAGAACATGCTGATCAAGGTGGAAGGGAAGCTGCCCCGCGGCTGCACCGCCAAGGACATCGTGCTGGCCGTCATCGGCAAGATCGGCACGGCGGGCGGCACGGGCTACACGATGGAGTTCGCCGGCTCGGCCATTCGCGACCTGACGATGGAAGGCCGCATGACCGTCTGCAACATGGCAATCGAAGCCGGCGCGCGTGCCGGCCTGGTGGCCGTGGACGATGTCACGCTCGAATACGTCAAGAACCGTCCATTCGCGCCGCAAGGCGTGGAGTGGGAGCAGGCCGTGGCGTACTGGCGCACGCTGCATTCGGATGCCGGCGCCCACTTCGACAAGGTTGTGGAACTGCGTGCCGAAGAAGTCCGTCCGCAGGTGACCTGGGGCACGTCGCCCGAAATGGTCATCAGCATCGAGGACCGCGTTCCGGATCCGGAGAAGGAAAAGGACTCGAACAAGCGCAACGCGATGGAGCGCGCGCTCGAGTACATGGGCCTGCAGCCGAACGTGCCGATGGAGTCGATCAACATCGACAAGGTGTTCATCGGGTCCTGCACCAACAGCCGCATCGAAGATATGCGTGCCGCCGCATGGGTCGTTCAGAAGCTGGGCCGCAAGGTCGCGTCGAACGTGAAGCTGGCGATGGTGGTGCCGGGTTCCGGTCTGGTGAAGGAACAGGCCGAGCGCGAAGGCCTGGACAAGATCTTCAAGGCTGCCGGCTTCGAATGGCGCGAGCCGGGGTGCTCGATGTGCCTGGCGATGAACGCTGACCGCCTGGATCCGGGCGAGCGCTGCGCGTCGACGTCGAATCGCAACTTCGAAGGCCGTCAGGGCGCCGGTGGCCGCACGCACCTGGTGAGCCCGGCGATGGCTGCCGCGGCCGCGATCGAGGGGCACTTCGTCGATGTTCGCAAGCTCGGTTGAGCCTGCGCCGATCGGCATTGAGACATATGAAAAAGTTCGTGATCACGCTGCTGGCATGTCTGGGCATGCTGCAAATCGCCGGCTGCAACACCATGGCCGGCCTAGGCAAGGACACGCAGGCCGCGGGCCGTTCGCTCGAGAGCGCGGCGACGAAGAAGTAAGGACATCACATGGAAAAGTTCACCGTACATAGCGGCCTTGTGGCGCCGCTCGATCGTGAAAACGTCGATACCGACGCGATCATTCCGAAGCAGTTCCTGAAGTCGATCAAGCGCACGGGCTTTGGCCCGAACCTGTTCGACGAGTGGCGCTACAAGGACGTCGGCGAGCCGGGCCAGGACAACAGCAAGCGTCCGCTGAACCCGGACTTCGTGCTGAATCAGCCGCGTTACCAAGGGGCTTCGATCCTGCTGGCGCGCAACAACTTCGGTTGCGGTAGCTCGCGCGAGCACGCACCGTGGGCACTCACGCAATACGGCTTCCGTGCCGTCATCGCGCCGAGCTTCGCCGACATCTTCTTCAACAACTGCTACAAGAACGGCCTGTTGCCGGTGGTGCTGACGGACCTTCAGGTCGACCACCTGTTCAACGAGACCAACGCGTTCCCGGGCTACAAGCTGACGATCGATCTGGATCGCCAGGTAGTGGTCACGCCGGGCGGCGACAACTACTCGTTCGATATCGCCCCGTTCCGCAAGTACTGCATGGTGAACGGCTTCGACGATATTGGCCTGACGCTGCGTCACAAGGACAAGATCAAGGCATACGAGGCCGAGCGCCTCACGAAGATGCCGTGGCTGGGCAACCGCGTGGTTGGCTGAGGCAAGACAAACTACAGGATCAGAAAGATGAAGATTGCAGTTCTGCCGGGCGATGGCATCGGCCCCGAGATCGTTGCTGAAGCTGTCAAGGTGCTCAACGCACTGGACGAGAAATTCGAGATGGAAACGGCGCCCGTCGGCGGCGCTGGCTACGAGGCCGAAGGCCATCCGCTGCCGGACAACACGCTGAAGCTGGCCAAGGAAGCCGACGCTATCCTGTTCGGCGCCGTGGGCGACTGGAAGTACGACAGCCTGGAGCGTCCGCTGCGTCCCGAGCAGGCCATTCTCGGCCTGCGCAAGCATCTGCAGCTGTTCGCCAACTTCCGTCCGGCCATTTGCTACCCGGAACTGACCGGCGCATCGAGTCTGAAGCCCGAACTGGTGGCTGGCCTGGATATCCTGATCGTGCGCGAGCTGAACGGCGACATCTACTTCGGCCAGCCGCGCGGCGTGCGCGAGGCGCCGGACGGCCTGTTCAAGGGTGCCCGCGAAGGCTTCGACACGATGCGCTACAGCGAGCCGGAAGTCCGCCGCATCGCGCATGTGGCGTTCCAGGCCGCTGCAAAGCGTGGCAAGAAGCTGTGCAGCGTCGATAAGGCCAACGTGCTCGAGACTTTCCAGTTCTGGAAAGACATCGTGATCGACGTCAGCAAGGAGTACCCGGACGTCGAGCTGTCGCACATGTACGTGGACAACGCCGCGATGCAGCTGGTCAAGGCGCCGAAGAGCTTCGACGTGATCGTCACTGGCAACATGTTCGGTGACATCCTGTCCGACGAGGCCGCGATGCTGACCGGTTCGATCGGCATGCTGCCGTCGGCGTCGCTCGATGCCAACAACAAGGGTCTGTACGAGCCATCGCACGGCTCGGCGCCTGATATCGCCGGCAAGGGCGTGGCGAATCCGCTGGCCACGATCCTCTCCGCCGCGATGATGCTGCGCTACTCGCTGAACCGCGCCGAACAGGCTGACCGCATCGAGAACGCCGTCAAGAAGGTGCTGGCCCAGGGCTATCGCACGGCTGACATCGTCACGCCGGGCTGCAAGCAGGTTGGCACGCGCGAGATGGGCGAGGCGGTGCTGGCGGCACTGTAAGGCCAGGCGCCGAGTGGTTTGCTCCCCCTTTCCCGCAAGGCGGGAGCGGGGCAGCGGGGGGCGGCCGGGCGGTGCAAGATGCGAATTCGCAATTTGTTGCCGATTACCGTCTTCCCCGACCCCTCTCCCACGTGTGGGAGAGGGGAGAAAGCCCTCCAGAAGCTACAAAACACCCATTATTTCCCCTGCGGCGCTGCCGCAAATTCGTGTAGACTGTCCCGCTATGGCCCGATTTCACCAGTCCCTTCTGACTGCATTCGCTGCTCGTACCGCCAAGCGCGGCTCGATTGGCGTGGATTCGCTCGGCCTGACCACCACGACGATTAAAACTATTACCAAAACGATCCCCTAGATCGTTCGTCGTGCCTGCCCGTCTTCCCCGCGCAGCCACGCCGGGCGAGGAAAATGGCGGGGAAGTTCACATCACATCCGAGGTAAGTCATGATTGTAGGTCTCGTCGGTTGGCGAGGAATGGTCGGCAGCGTCCTGATGCAGCGCATGCAGGAAGAAGGTGATTTCGACCACTTCGAACCCATTTTCTTCAGCACGTCCAACGCGGGTGGCAAGGCTCCGGCCATGGCCAAGAATGAAACCACGCTGAAGGACGCGAATGACATCGAAGCGCTGAAGAAGTGCGACGTGGTGCTCACCGCCCAGGGCGGCGACTACACCAACGACGTCTTCCCGCGACTGCGCGCAGCCGGCTGGAATGGCTACTGGATCGACGCCGCATCGTCGCTTCGCATGAAGGACGACGCGATCATCGTGCTCGATCCGGTGAACATGGGTGTGATCAAGGACGCGCTGAAGAAGGGCGTCAAGAATTTCATCGGTGGCAATTGCACCGTGAGTTGCATGCTGATGGGTCTGGGTGGCCTGTTCGAGCATGACTTGGTCGAGTGGATGACCTCGATGACGTACCAGGCCGCTTCGGGCGGTGGCGCCCAGCATATGCGCGAGCTGCTGACACAGTTCGGCACGCTGAACGCCGCGGTCAAGCCGCTGCTGGACAACCCGGCCTCGGCCATCCTGGAGATCGACCGTCAGATCCTGTCGACCCAGCACGGCCTGTCTGCCGACGAAACCAAGCAGTTCGGCGTGCCGCTGGCCGGGAACCTGATCCCCTGGATCGACAAGGACCTCGGTAACGGCGTGTCGCGCGAGGAATGGAAGGGCGGCGCCGAGACCAACAAGATTCTGGGTCGTGGCGAAGGCTTCCTGGGCGCCACCGGCGCCAGCCCGATCGCCGTGGATGGCCTGTGCGTGCGGATCGGCGCGATGCGCTGCCACTCGCAGGCGCTGACGATCAAGCTCCGCAAGGACGTGCCGCTGGACGAGATCGAAGGCATGCTGGCCGCCAACAACCAGTGGGCCAAGGTGGTGCCGAATACGCGTGAGGCCAGCATGAAGGACCTGACGCCGGCCGCCGTGACCGGCACGCTGACGATTCCGGTCGGTCGCCTGCGCAAGATGCAGATGGGCGGCGAATACCTCTCGGCGTTCACCGTTGGCGACCAGTTGCTCTGGGGCGCCGCCGAGCCGCTGCGTCGTATGCTGCGCATTCTGATCGAGGGTTGATTCCCGAAATTGCCTCGCCGCATCGTTGCAGCGAGGCAACAGAATCTGCTGCTTTGCCTGCAACGCCGCGCCACAGCGCGGCGTTGTTGCATCCGGGTGGCTATTTTCCCCGGGGTTGCGTCACAATACAGCCGGCATGAGCTAGGCCAACGGGGTCAGCGTCACCCAGCGTCCGGGATGCGAGGTGACGGGAAATGATGTGCGTCCGGGTAGATTTTCGATTGGAACCGGTACCGCGCTGCCTGCCATGCGTTTTGGGGTCGGGTTAACTTTTTGCTACTAAAAACATAACGGAGCACGAGGTGAGTGTGAGCCTACATCGCCGGAAAGATGCGCCTAATGTCCGTCAGCGCTGGTCAACGCTGGCCGTCACGGCTCTCGGCCTGCTGCTTGTCCAGCCGGCCGCGTATGCCGCGGGGTTTGGGCAACTACGGGTACAGTCCAACTTGGGGCAGCCGCTCCAGGCCGAAATCGATATCACCGGCGTGTCGGCCGAGGAAGCGGGCAGTTTGACTGTCAAGCTTGCCCCGTCGTCCGCCTATGCGCGCGCAGGGCTGACGTACCTGCCAGCCATCTCGAGCGTCAAGCTCGAAGTGCAGCAGCGCCCGAACGGCAGCTATGTTGCGACCGTCCGTTCGAACCAGCCGCTCAGCGAGCCGTTCGTGGACATTCTGGTCGACATGAGCTGGTCCAGCGGCAAGGTCACACGGGCGTACACGTTCCTGCTGGATCCGGCCGGTGCCAAGCCGTCCAACCAGACTTTCTCCCCGACCACGGTGGTGCAGGCGGCCACGCCCGATGCAACACCGGCTCCGGCTCCGGCTCCAGCCCGGCCGGCGCCCGCGCCGGCACCGGCACCGGTCGCAGCCGCCCCCGAGGCCGCGCGTCCGGCTCCTGCGGCGTCGACTCAGCCTCGCGCCCAGCAACAGCCACGGCCCGCCGCGGCTCCGGTGGCGAACGCAGGTGCCGCCGCCAATGGTTCCTATACGGTGCAGCGTGGCGACACGCTCTCTTCCATCGCCGGCGATGCGGTCCAGACGCAGGACTCCGTGTCGCTCGACCAGATGCTGTTGGCGCTGTATCGCAACAATCCCAACGCATTCATCGGCGGCAATATCAACCGGGTCAAGTCGGGTGCAGTGCTGAAGGTGCCGAGCGCCCAGCAGGCACAGGCCGTCAGCCCGCGTGAGGCCCGCCGTGAAGTGGTCGCCCGCACGCAGGGTTTCGACAGCTATCGCAGCCGTCTGGCCGCTGCCGCCGCCGCCAAATCGGTGGAGCCCGGTTCAGGCCGCGAGCAGTCCGGCAATGTGACGGCGCGCGTGCAGGACACCACCGTGCCCGCAGCGGGCCCACGTGACGAACTGAAGCTCTCCAAGGCGGACCGTGGCGCGCAGGGCAAGGCCCAGGCGCAGGCCGAAGCCGACGTGGCCAGCCAGCGCAAGCTCAAGGACGCCGAGTCGCGCGTGGCTGACCTGGAGAAGAACATCTCCGACATGCAGCGCCTGATGGAGCTGAAGAACGCGGAGATCGCGAAGCTGAACCAGGCCAATCAGGCAGCCAAGGCGCCTGCGCCGGCTGGCAAGGCGGCCGAAGCGGCTCCCGCGCCGGCCGTGGTGCCGGCAGAGCCGGCCAAGGCGGCAGCCACGACGACCGCAGCGGCCCCAAGCACCGCCACGCCGGAGCCTGCTCCGGCAGCCACGGCAGCCACGGCAGCCACGGCAGCCACGGCAGCCACGGCAGCCACGGCAGCCGCATCGGCACCGCAAGCCCAGGCAGCATCGGCTGCGGATGCTCAGGCCGCCGCTACTGCTACCGCCGCTGCCGCGGCATCGGCTCCGAAGGCAGCAACTGCGGCCGCCGCAGCTTCGGCCCCGGCTGCCGCGAAGAAGCCCGTTGCCCTGCCCAAGCCCGAGCCGTTGCCGCAGCCTTCGCTGCTCGACGGTCTGCTGGCCAACCCGATGCTGCTTCCGGGTGCTGCACTGATGGTTGTGCTGCTTGGCGGATATGCGTACTATCGCCGCCGCCAGAAGCAGAAGACTGGCGAGAACACTGGCTTTGGCGACAGCATCCTGTCGCAGGAAAGCACGGTGATGGCCGGTGGCCACTCGCTGTTCGGCACTGCCGGCGGACAGAGCGTCGATACGTCGCAGCACAGCGTGTTTGGCGCGGACTTCCGCATTGGCAACAACTCGCCCGAGGCGACGGAAGTCGATCCGATCGCCGAGGCCGAGGTTTACATCGCCTATGGGCGCGACGTGCAGGCGGAGGAAATCCTGCGCGAAGCGTTGCAGCAGAATCCGGAGCGCCAGGCCATTCGCCTGAAGCTCATGGAGATTTACAGCACTCGTCAGGATGTGGAAGGTTTCCGAGTGATCGCAGAAGAAATGTTCGCCCAGACGGGTGGGCACGGCGCGGACTGGCTACAGGCCGCCGAAATGGGCCGCAAGCTGGACCCGAGCAACGCGTTGTACCTGTCCGTCGCGCCGGATACGTCGGTCGAGGCAGATACGACCACCCCGGTGGCCGATCAGTGGCGCACGCAGGATCCCGCCGCGAACCTGACGCAACCGCCGGCCATGCCGGACTTGGCCTTGCCGCTCGATGCCTTCCCGGCGCCGGCGGCGGGGGAGCCCATCGTGGCGCCCGAATCCGCGTCGCTGGTATTCGGTAACGATCTCGAGTCGGAGCCGGTGCGTCTCGACGATGCACTCGACGAACGTCACGATGCCGGCGTGCCGGCGCTCGATACGCCGACCCGTTCGCGTCCGCTCGAGTTCGATATGTCGAGCCTGTCGCTGGACCTGAATCCGGAAAAACTGGAGCAGGACTCCGCCAAGCCGCTGTCCGGTATGGCGCAGTCGCTGGACGAATCCACGGTGCCGCTGCCCGCGCCGACGATGCTCCAGGGCGGCAAGCTCGTCGAGCCGATCGATCTGTCGCGCGTGACGTCGGAGGGGAGGCACGGCGATTCGAATGGCATGTCCGCCAGCACGTTGTCGGTCACCACGATGGATGGCAGCCGCGATATGCAGATCAAGCTCGATCTGGCGCGCGCCTATATCGAGATCGGCGACAAGGAAGGTGCCCGCGAACTGCTGCAGGAGGTGGTCGATCAATCGCAAGATTCCCTGCAGGAGGAAGCCCGCTCGTTGCTGCGCGAGGTGGCCTGATCCATTGCGACAGACGGCCGAGGGGCACGCCCCAAAGGTCGGTATGATGCAGGGTTTGCGGCAGATGCCTTGTCGCAACCCGAAGCGATGCGCCGGAAGCGTCCCTTCCGGCGCATTTTGTTTTTGTGCCATCAGGAAACTGTTTCTTGCCTGTGAACCGCATCGCCATCGGCCTCCACTATGACGGCTCGGCCTACTCCGGCTGGCAGTCGCAGCCCCATCGCAATACCGTGCAGGACCACCTCGAGGACGCGATCGAGCGCTTCGCAGGCGTGCGACTCCTGACCACGGTGGCCGGGCGGACGGATGCGGGAGTGCACGCGCTGGGGCAGGTCATCCACCTCGACACCGAACTCGACCGCGACCGCTTTTCATGGGTTCGCGGCGTCAACGCCTTCCTGCCGCCGTCGATCGCGCTGCAGTGGGCGGAGCCCGTCGACGAGAACTTCCACGCGCGCTTCCTGGCCTTCGAGCGCATGTATTACTACGCGCTGTACACGGGGCCGCATCGTGCGCCGATGATTCAGGGCCGTGCCGGTTACCTGATGCTGCCGCACGGGCAGCGGCTCGACATCGAGGCGATGCGCCGGGCGTCGGCATGTCTGCTCGGCGAACATGATTTCTCGGCGTTTCGCGCCGCCGAATGCCAGGCCAAGTCGCCCGTCAAGACGATGTACGACGTGACGATCGAGGCGGACGGCAACTGGGTGTTCCTGCGCTTCCGGGCCAGCGCCTTCCTGCACCACATGGTGCGTAACCTGATGGGTTGCCTGGTGGCGGTGGGGCGTGGCCGATATCCCGCCGCGTGGATGGCGGAAGTGCTGGAAGGGCGCAATCGCCAGAAGGCCGCGCCAACCTTCATGCCGGACGGGCTCTATCTGGTCGACGTGAAGTATCCTGAGCCATACCAGTTGCCCAAGGCGGACCCGGCCGCCAGCTTCTTCCACGGAGTATTTGTCAATGACAGCCACGATGGCGCTTGAGCCCCGCACGCGCATCAAGATCTGCGGCCTGACGCGCGAAGAGGACGTGCGCGCCGCCGTGGACGCCGGAGCCGATGCGATCGGTCTGGTCTTCTACGCCAGGAGCCCACGCCACGTGGATGTGGCGCACGCCGCGGCCCTGGCCGAACTGGTGCCGCCGTTCGTGTCCGTGGTTGGCCTGTTCGTCAATGCAGATGCCGAAGACGTGGCCCATGTGGCCGAGCGTGTGCCGTTGACGTTGCTTCAGTTCCACGGCGACGAGACGCCCCAGCAGTGCACCGAGATCGCCCGGCGCTGCCGGCTGCCATTCATGCGCGCCGCACGTGTCCGCCCGGGGCTCGATTTGGTAGAATTCGCAGATCAATATCGTGACGCTTCCGGCCTGCTGCTCGATGCCTTCGTCGAGGGCTATGGCGGTGGCGGCCACGTTTTCGACTGGACCCTGATTCCTGCTCAATGGCTTCCGCCCAATCCTGCCAATCCCCGCGCAAACGACGCTCCTCGCATCGTTTTGAGTGGTGGATTGAACGCGCAAAACGTCGCTGGAGCGATTGAGCGCGTGCGGCCCTACGCTGTGGATGTCAGCAGCGGCGTGGAGGCCAGCAAGGGTGTGAAAGACCACGCCCGTATTGCCGCATTCGTGCGCGCCGTTCGACAGGCCGACGCAGGGCGATCCGCAGGATAATTCCCTCCGCCTTCCGTGGCTCACGGCCGCGCCGACCCCGATACCCCGCGCGTCATCCCATGGCTGACGCGCTTCCTGAGAGCCTGGACATGTACGACCTGCCCGATTCCCGTGGCCACTTTGGCCCCTATGGCGGTACCTTCGTTTCCGAAACCCTGGTTCACGCGCTGGACGAGTTGCGCGACGCCTACGCGCGATACCAGAAGGACCCCGATTTCGACGCCGAGTATCGCCGCGAACTGAAGCACTTCGTTGGCCGCCCGTCGCCGATCTATCACGCGCAACGCTGGAGCGAGACGCTCGGTGGCGCGCAGATCTATCTCAAGCGCGAAGACCTGAACCACACCGGCGCGCACAAGATCAACAACGTGATCGGCCAGGCGCTGCTTGCCAAGCGCATGGGCAAGAAGCGTGTGATCGCCGAAACCGGTGCGGGCCAGCATGGCGTGGCCACGGCCACGATCGCGGCGCGCTTTGGCATGGAGTGCGTGGTCTACATGGGCTCCGAGGACGTGCGCCGCCAGGCGGCCAACGTCTATCGCATGAAGCTGCTGGGCGCCACCGTGGTGCCTGTGGAAAGCGGCTCGCGCACGCTCAAGGACGCGCTCAATGAAGCGATGCGCGACTGGGTGACCAACGTCGAGACCACGTTCTACATCATCGGCACCGTGGCCGGCCCGCACCCGTACCCGATGATGGTGCGCGATTTCCAGTGCGTGATCGGCGAGGAAGCCAAGGTGCAGATGCCCGAACTCGCGGGTCGCCAGCCCGACGCCGTGATCGCGTGCGTCGGCGGCGGTTCGAACGCGATGGGCATCTTCTATCCGTATATCGAACACAAGGATGTGCAGCTGATCGGCGTGGAAGCGGCCGGTGATGGCCTGGATTCGGGTCGCCATGCGGCTGCGCTGATCGGCGGTTCGCCGGGCGTGCTGCACGGCAACCGTACCTATCTGCTGCAGGACGCCAACGGCCAGATCATCGAGACGCACTCGGTGTCGGCAGGCCTGGACTACCCCGGCGTCGGCCCCGAGCACGCCTGGCTGAAGGACATGGGCCGCGCGCAGTACGTGCCGATCACCGACGAGGAGGCCCTCAAGGCGTTTCACGACTGCTGCCGTATCGAAGGCATCATCCCCGCGCTCGAATCGAGCCATGCGATCGCCTATGCGTGCAAGCTGGCGCCGACGCTGGGCCGCGACAAGCTGCTGCTAGTGAACCTGTCCGGCCGTGGCGACAAGGACATGCACACTGTGGCCGAACGCGCGGGGTTGAAGCTCTGATGCGCACACTGCCTCCCAATACGACGTTGCCCCAGTCCGACGAGGGCGGGGCGGGCTCGGAGCCGTTCGATATTCTCGATACGGCAACCATGCGCCTCTATCAGGAAGACGTGCTCGAAGGGATCAAACGCATCCCCGACGGCTCGATCGACCTGGTCGTGGCGGACCCGCCCTATGGTCTTGGCAAGGACTACGGCAACGATTCCGACCTGCTGTCTGGCGATGCCTATCTCGAGTGGTCGGAGCGCTGGATGGACGCGATCGTGCCCAAGATCGCGCCACGCGGCACGCTGTACCTGTTCTGCACCTGGCAATACTCGCCCGAGCTGTTCGTCATGCTCAAGCGGCGCATGACGATGATCAACGAGATCATCTGGGATCGCCGCGTGCCGAGCATGGGCGGCACCACGCGCAAGTTCTCGTCGGTGCACGACAACATCGGTTTCTTCGCCCGTCAGCGCGACTACTTTTTCGATCTCGATCCGGTACGGATTCCGTACGACGCAGAGACCAAGAAGGCGCGCAGCCGGCCGCGCTTCGAGGGCAAGAAATGGCTCGAGGTGGGGTACAACCCGAAGGACCTGTGGAGCGTGCCGCGCATTCACCGCCAGGACCCGGAGCGGGCCGACCATCCGACGCAGAAGCCGCTTGAGATCGTCGAGCGCATGGTGCTGTCCAGCTGTCCGCCGGGCGGCATCGTGCTCGACCCATTCACGGGCAGCGGCACGACCGCCGTGGCTTGCGTCCGGCACGGCCGCAGTTTCGTCGGATTCGAGATGAATCCGGAGTACGCCGGCCTGGTGCGCGAACGCGTGACCGCCGCGCAGCCCGTGTATGCACCGCTCAAGCCGCAAGCGTCCGATGTCGCCGATACCGCCGACGCCGCCAATGACGATGCCAATGACGATGCCAATGAAGCGGCATCGCCCGTGCAACGCCTTATCTGATTGCCACTGATATGTCCCGTATCCAGAAGACTTTCGCGGCGCTGGCCGCGCAGCAGAAGAAGGGCCTGATTCCGTTCATCACCGCCGGCGATCCGGCTCCCGCGTTGACCGTCGACCTGATGCACGCCCTCGTGGCTGGCGGCGCCGACGTGATCGAGCTCGGCGTGCCGTTCTCGGACCCGATGGCCGACGGCCCCGTGATCCAGCGCGCCTCCGAGCGCGCGCTGGCCCAGGGCGTTTCGCTGACGCAAGTGCTGGCCTGGGTGACCGAGTTCCGCAAGACGAACGCGACCACGCCGGTAGTGCTGATGGGCTACGCCAACCCGATCGAGCGCATGGGGGAGGAAACCTTCGCCAAGGCGGCCAGCGCGGCCGGCGTGGACGGCGTGCTCGTGGTCGACTACCCGCCCGAAGAGTGCGAGTCTTTCGCCGCGCTGATGCGCGCGAACCAGATGGACCCGATCTTCCTGCTGGCGCCGACCTCGACCGACGACCGTATCGCCGCGGTGGCGAAGGTGGCCAGTGGCTATCTGTACTACGTGTCGCTCACCGGCGTGACTGGCTCGGCCACGCTCGACCTCGAGAGCGTGGCTGCGCGTCTGCCGCTGATCAAGCAGCACGCGAACCTGCCCGTGGGCGTGGGTTTCGGTATCCGTGATGCGCAAACCGCACGTGCCATCGGCAGCGTGGCCGACGCCGTGGTGATTGGCAGTCGCCTGGTGCAGTTGCTTGAGGATGCGCCGCGCGAGAAGGCCGTGGACTCCCTGCGTGCCTTTATCGCCGACATCCGCCAGGCACTGGACGCCTGATTTCTGGTCCAACGCTTGACGTACCGCTGAGAAAATCGCGCCATTTATGATTCTTGCTTCACAAATGGCGCGTTTTGCTTCGGTCCGATGGCCCGGGCATGGTAAATTCGCGGCCTGATTCCCTGCCGTTCCTGTATTCGCCCCTCCCGAAGGAGGCCCGCGTGCGGACGACAGTTATCCGAAAGGAGCTTTCATGAGCTGGTTGGATAAACTCCTGCCTCCCAAGATTCAACAGACCGACCCCTCCACCCGCAAGGGCATTCCGGAAGGGCTGTGGGTCAAGTGCCCGTCGTGCGAGGCCACGCTGTACCGTACCGACGTCGAGGCCAATCTTCACGTCTGCCCGAAGTGCGACCACCATATGCGCATCGGTTCGCGCGAGCGCCTGGACAAGCTGCTCGACGCCGAAGGCCGCTATGAAATTGGCCAGGAAATCGTGCCGGTGGACGCCCTGAAGTTCAAGGACACCAAGAAGTACCCGGACCGCATCAAGGCCGCCATGGATGACACCGGCGAGACCGACGCGATGGTGGTGATGGGTGGCGCGATCCACACCATTCCCGTGGTCGTGGCCTGCTTCGAGTTCGAGTTCATGGGTGGTTCGATGGGCTCGGTGGTGGGCGAGCGTTTTGCCCGTGGCGCCCAGGCGGCGCTGGAGCAGAAAGTGCCGTTCATCTGCGTAACCGCCACTGGTGGGGCGCGGATGCAGGAAAGCCTGCTGTCGCTGATGCAGATGGCCAAGACCACGGCCATGCTGAACCTGCTTTCGAATGCCAAGCTGCCGTTCATCAGCGTGCTGACCGATCCGACGATGGGTGGTGTTTCGGCAAGCTTCGCGTTCTTGGGCGATGTGGTCATCGCCGAGCCGAAGGCGCTGATCGGTTTTGCCGGCCCGCGTGTGATCGAGCAGACCGTGCGCGAAAAGCTGCCGGAAGGCTTCCAGCGTGCCGAGTTCCTGATGCAGAAGGGCGCTATCGACATGATCGTGGACCGCCGCCGCCTGCGCGCCGAACTGGCGCAACTGCTGGCGCTGCTGCAGAAGCAGCCGGCTGACGCGGTAGCCTGACGCGGCAAGCAAATTTGCAGGACAATGGCGCGGGTGCCGAATACCCGCGCCATTTTGCTTTTGTAGTTCTGAATCCGTATGCCCATCTTCCACAATCTCCCCGACTGGCTCGCACATCTTGAAACCGCTCACCCCGTGGGCATCGACATGGGCCTGAGCCGCATCACGCGGGTCAAGGAAGCGCTGGGCCTGCGTATTGACGCCGCGGTCTTCACGGTGGGCGGTACCAACGGCAAGGGATCCACCTGCGCGATCCTCGAGCGCATCCTGCTCGAAGCGGGCTACAAGGTGGGCCTGCATACCTCGCCGCACCTGATCCAGTTCAACGAGCGTGCCCGCCTCAACGGCGAGCAGGCGACGGACGCCCAGCTCCTGCCGCATTTCGAGGCCGTCGAGCGCGCCCGCACGAGCTTTGCCGATCCGGTCAGCCTGACGTATTTCGAGTTCACGACGCTGGCGATCATCCACATGTTTGCCGAAGCCGGACTCGACGCGATCATCCTGGAAGTCGGTCTCGGTGGCCGCCTGGATGCGGTCAATGTGATTGATACGGACTGCGCGATCATCACCAGCGTGGATATCGACCACATCCAGTACCTGGGCGACACGCGCGAGAAGATCGGCTACGAGAAGGCCGGCATCTTCCGCCCGCACGTGCCGGCGATCGTCGGCGATCCCTTGCCGCCGCAGTCGGTGATCGATCACGCTGAGGCGATCGGCGCCGAACTCTGGCTTGTGGGACGCGATTTCCGCCACCAGGCCGCGCAGGGCCAGGAGCGCCAGCAATGGGACTGGGCTAGTCGCGACCGCAAGCTGAATGGCCTGGGCTACCCGGCATTGCGTGGCGCCAACCAGCTGCTCAACGCATCTGCAGCGCTGGCCGCGCTGCAGGCCATGCGCTCGCGCCTGCCTGTGAGCGCGCAGGAAGTGCGCAACGGCCTGGCGTTCGTGGAGTTGCCGGGACGGTTCCAGGTGCTGCCGGGGCGTCCGGCCGTGATCCTCGATGTCGCGCACAACCCCCATGCCGCAGCGACGCTTGGGCAGAACCTTGAGAATATGGGGTTCTTCCGTTACACCTATGCGGTGTTCGGCGCCATGCACGACAAGGACATCGCCGGCGTGCTGCAACATGTGGCCGACAAGGTGGACCACTGGTGCCTGTGCGACCTGCCGACCGACCGGGCCGCTACTGCCGCGGAATTGCGCGAGAAGCTTGAGGCAACTGGCTTCCGTGAGGGCCCGGACAACACTGTTGCATGTTTTTCCAGTCCCGAACTTGCGTATCGCGATGCTGTCGAGCGCGCTACCGAGAATGATAGAATCCTGGTCTTCGGGTCGTTCTACACAGTGGCCGGCGTGATGGCATATCGTGCCACGCAGGCCAACTGAGCCGGAACGGCATCGCACCGAACACCATACTTTGGGCATCTATGGGCCTGCTTTCGCTGTTCTCGTCCCGCAAGGGCACTGACCCGGCACCCGAACGCGGTCGCCGCACGCGCGCGGAATCGAGCGCCGGCATCGGCGCGTCGCGTCGGACGGCGGACGAATACGCTGACGATACCCTTGACCCCGATTTTCCCCAGAAGCAACGCGCGCGGCGTCGTCTGATCGGTGCCGTGGTGCTGCTCGCGGCCGCGATCATCGTGTTGCCGATCATGTTCGAGCACAAGCCGCGTCCGGTTTCGGAGGATGTGGCCGTCAGCGTGGCCAACGGGCAGGGCGCCACGCAAAAGCCGAAGGTCGAGGCACGCAAGGCCGAGCCGCTGCCACCGTCCGCCAATGCCAATCGCAACGATGCGGCGCTAGACGCGGGCGAGGAGATCGTCACCGCACCCGCTTCGGATAAGTCCGACAAATCTGACAAGCCGAAGGCTGACGCGAAGCCTGACACCAAGGTTGCCGATAGCAAGCCGGCGGACAAGCCTGCCGCCGCCGGCACGAAGTACCTGATTATGATTGGCGCGTTCTCGTCGGAAGAACGCGCGAAGAACTGGCTGGCCAAGCTCAAGGAGAGCAAGGTGCCGGCCTATGTGGAAAAGAAAATGCTGGCCGATGGTGAACGGAACCTGCTGCGGGCGGGTCCGTTCACCAGTCGCGACGCCGCCGAGGCGGCGGAGAAGAAGGTTAAGGCGATCGGACTCACTTCGAAGATCGTGGAGCAGTAAGAGGCGCTATCAACATGAAGCGAAGCGGCGCTGGCTAGCCGCGCGGCCGCAGACAGTACAAGTGGACTGGCCAAGGCCGCGCAACGACGCCAGAATCATTTTGATAGCGCCTCTAAGCCGACGCGTCGGCGAGTGGGCACGTGGTGTGCCGCGACGTATCGCAATCCGGCAGTCTGCCCCCATCTGACAGGAACGCATCGCACCGCCCAGGACGCATGGCTTTTACTTTTTTCGATTACGCGGTGGCCTTCATCGTGGTGGCCTCGGGCCTGGTTGGCATACTGCGCGGGCTGGTGCGCGAAGTGCTCGCGCTGGTGGGCTGGATCGTGGCTTTCGTACTGGCATACCATTTCGGCGGCATGGCCGCGCAATGGATGCCGGAGTCGCTGCCTGGCGGCGAACTGACGCGCAGCGCGCTGGGCTTTCTCGCCGTATTCTTTGGTACGTGGATCGTCGCCGCGCTGGCGGGGGCGATTCTGGGCCAGTTACTGGAATCCACCGGGCTGAAGCCCGCGGATCGCGGCCTGGGGCTGTTGTTCGGGCTGGCGCGCGGCGCGCTGATCGTGATGCTGGTCGTCGTGCTGGCGGGCCTCACCAGGCTGCCGGAAGAACCATTCTGGCGTGACGCGGTGTCGCGCCCCTATGTGATGCAGGCCATGGACGAGCTGCGGCACTGGCTGCCGCCGGACCTGGCCAAATATGTGAAGACGTGAGCGCCTGCGGGCGTTGCTCGACAGAGCGCACCCGCGGCGACAGTGACAACGCAGATCCCGTTCGCCCTTGACGGGATTGCGCCCCTGAATCATTTGCCTTTCCTGGGAGTTCGGCATGTGCGGTATCGTCGGTGCGGTTTCCACCAGCCCTGTCAATCAACTCATCTATGACAGCCTGCTGCTGTTGCAACACCGCGGACAGGATGCAGCCGGCATCGCCACGGCCAATGGCAGCACCTTTCACATGCACAAGGCCAACGGCATGGTGCGTGACGTGTTCCGCACGCGCAACATGCGCAGCCTGCCGGGCACGTCGGGCATCGGCCAAGTGCGCTACCCGACCGCCGGTTCCGCGTCGAGCGAGGAAGAAGCACAGCCGTTCTATGTGAACGCGCCGTACGGCGTCATCCTCGCCCACAACGGCAACCTGACCAATTCGGAACAGTTGCGCGAGGAAATGTTCCGTCGGGATCGTCGCCACATCAACACGCATTCGGACTCCGAAGTGCTGCTGAACGTGTTGGCCGACGAACTGCAACGCGCCAGCAGCGGCAACGAACTGGACCCGGAGACAATCTTCAAGGCCGTCGCGGGCATGCATCGCCGCGTCAAGGGTGCCTATGCGATCACCGCGCAGATCGCCGGCTACGGCCTGCTGGCCGTGCGCGATCCGTTCGGCATCCGCCCGCTGTGTATTGGCAGCGTCGACACCCCGACCGGCAAGGAATACCTCATCGCCTCGGAATCCGTGGCCCTGGAAGGCATCGGCTACCAGATGGAGCGCGATGTGGCGCCGGGCGAGGCGATTTTCATCGACCTGGACGGCTCGTTCCACAGCAAGCAGTGCGCTGATAATCCGGTGCTGACGCCGTGCATCTTCGAGTACGTCTATCTGGCCCGTCCGGATTCGTGCATTGACGGCGTGCCGGTCTACGATGCCCGCCTGCGCATGGGCGACTACCTGGCCGAAAAGATCCGCCGCGAAGTGCCGGCTGGCGATATCGACGTGGTCATGCCGATTCCCGATTCGAGCCGCCCGGCCGCCATGCAGGTGGCCAATGCGCTCGGCGTGCAGTACCGCGAGGGCTTCTTCAAGAACCGCTACGTGGGCCGTACGTTCATCATGCCGGGCCAGGCAGTGCGCAAGAAGTCGGTGCGCCAGAAGCTCAACGCGATGGGTGTCGAGTTCAAGGGCAAGAATGTGCTGATCGTCGACGATTCGATCGTCCGCGGTACTACGTCGCTCGAGATCGTGCAGATGGCGCGTGACGCAGGTGCGAAGAAGGTGATCTTCGCGTCGGCCGCGCCGCCGGTGAAGTTCCCGAACGTCTACGGTATCGACATGCCCACGCGTGCCGAACTGGTGGCCTATGGTCGCACGGACGAAGAAGTGGCGCGCATGATCGGCGCCGACCAGCTCGTCTACCAGGACGTGGAAGCGATGAAGCAGGCTGTGCGCGACATCAACCCGAACCTGCGTGACTTTGATGCGTCGTGCTTCGACGGCAAGTACGTTACCGGCGATATTGACGACGCCTATCTGGAGCGCCTCGAGACCGCGCGTAGCCTGGCCGATCGTGAAGGCACCAACGGCGGTGAAACCGAACGTTCGCAGCTGCATCTGCAGCGCTCGGGCGGCAACGAATAACAAGAGACAAGAATCTTCGGAAGGCAGCAAAGCAGCATGAGCGAACCGTTCAACCCCGACGCCTACGGCATTGATACCCTCGGCGTGCGCGCCGGCACGCTGCGCACTGGCGAATTCATGGAGCACTCCGAGGCGATGTACCTGACCTCGAGCTTCTGCTTCAACAGTGCGGCAGAAGCCGCCGCACGCTTCGCCAACTCGGAAGAGGGTTACACCTACTCGCGCTTCACGAATCCGACCGTGTCGATGTTCCAGTCGCGCCTGGCCGCGCTGGAAGGCGCGGAGGCCTGCATGGCTACGGCTTCGGGCATGAGCGCGATTCTGTCGGTGGCGCTCGCCACGCTGCAGGCCGGCGATCACCTGGTCAGCTCGCGTTCGATCTTCGGCTCGACGATGACGCTGTTCAACTCGATCCTGGCCAAGTTCGGTGTGGAGACGACCTACGTCGACGGCACCGATCTGGCTGCCTGGCGTGCCGCTGTGAAGCCGAACACGAAGCTGTTCTTCCTGGAGACGCCGTCGAACCCGCTGACCGAGGTGTCCGATATCGCGGCAGTTGCCGATATTGCGCACAATGCCGGCGCGCTGTTCGTGGTCGACAACTGCTTCTGTTCGCCGGCCCTGCAGCAGCCGATCAAGTTTGGTGCCGATGTGGTGGTGCATTCGGCCACCAAGCACATCGACGGCCAGGGCCGCGTGCTTGGCGGCGCGGTGGTCGGCAAGCACGATTTCATCATGGGCAAGGTGTTCCCGTTCGTGCGCACGGCGGGCCCGACGCTGTCGGCGTTCAACGCGTGGGTGATGCTCAAGGGCATGGAAACGCTGGCGATCCGCATGGAGCGTCACTCGCAGAGCGCGTTGGCGATTGCCGAGTTCCTCGAGTCGCATCCAGCCGTGAATCGTGTGTTCCACCCGGCACTGAAGTCGCATCCGCAATACGAGATCGCCCAACGCCAGCAGAGCGGGGGCGGCGCGATCGTGTCGTTCGAGTTGAAGGGTGACACCCCCGAAGCCATGCGTGCTGCTGCATGGCGCGTGATCGACAACACGAAGCTGTGCTCGATCACCGGCAATCTCGGCGACACGCGCACGACGATCACCCATCCATACACCACCACCCACGGTCGCGTGGCGCCTGAAGCCAAGGCCGCCGCCGGCATCAGCGAAGGTCTGATTCGACTGGCCGTTGGCCTGGAGTCCGTGGAAGATCTGAAGGCCGATCTGCTGCGCGGCCTGGGCCAGTAAGCGGTTGGTTTTACTTCCCCCGCCCATGACCGGGCGGGGAGTCTTCACCGCAGCATCCTCTTCCTCAGCAGCACCAGCGCCACCGTCAGCGCCACAACTGCATACGCCGCGAGCACACCGACGTGCAGCGCGACATTCTCCACCGGCCGGCCCAGCATCAATGGGCGAATCAATGCCACCGCGTGCGCCAGCGGCAACACCTGTGTGGCGGCCTGCGCGCCTTCCGGCAACTGTTCGAGCGGAAAGAACACGCCCGATAGCAGCAGCATCGGCGTCATGACCAGCGTCTGGTAGAACATGAAGAAGTCGTAGCTCGGTGCCAGCGCGGTCACGATCATCGCCAGACTGGCGAACGTCACACCCGCCAGCACGATGACCGGTAGCGCCCCGAGCGCGCTCGGAAACTGCGCATAGCCCAGAAGACCGGCCACCAGCATGATCGCCACCCCGGACAGCACAGCTTTGCTGGCTGCCCATAGCACCTCGCCCAGCACCACGTCGCCCAGCGTCAGCGGAGCGTGCATGATCGCTTCCCAGGTGCGCTGCACATGCATGCGCGAGAACGCCGAATACATCGACTCGAAGCTAGCGGACATCATCACGCTCGACGCCGTTGTGCCTGCCGCGAGAAACGCGATATACGACACGCCATGCACATTGCCGACCAGCAATCCAAGCCCGAGACCCAGGCCGAACAGGTAGATCATCGGATCCGCCAGGTTGCCGATCAATGACGGCACGGCCAGCTTCTTCCAGACCATGTAGTTGCGGTACCAGACCATCATCCAGTTGCGCGCATTGCGTGGCAGCAGCGGCTGAGGGTAGCGCTGGTGGGTTTGCACGACGGGCGGCGCGCCGGCGACGATCGCGTCAGTGCTTCGTGGTGGGTCCAGTTCGCTCATTTCAATCCCTCATCTCGCGGCCGGTCAACTTGAGGAACACGTCCTCGAGGTTGGCAGGCCGATGCAGGTAGCGCACGCCGCCCTTGCCATGCAGGGCGGCCAGCAGCGGAGCCGGCTCGCGCACGTAGAAGAACAGCGTTTCGCCGCGCATTTCGGTGCGTTCAGCCAGGGGCGTCAGCGTGTCGCGCAGCGGTTCGAGCTCATCGCCGTAGACTTCCACCACATCGCAGCCGATCTCGCTGTCGATCAGTTCATGTGGCTTGCCTTCAGCGATCTTGCGACCCGCGTCGATGACGCACAGGTGGTTGCAGAGCCGTTCGGCTTCCTCCATGAAGTGGGTGGTCAGCAGAATCGTCTTGCCGGCCGAGAGCAGTGATTTGAGTCGCTCCCAGATCAGGTGCCGGGCCTGCGGGTCGAGGCCCGTCGTCGGCTCGTCCATGATCAGCAGGTCAGGGTCGTTGATCAGCGCTCGCGCCACGGTCAGGCGCCGCCGCATGCCGCCAGAGAGGTCGCGTACCTGCGCGTCTGCACGGCTTTCCAGTCGCGCGAACTCGAGCAGCTTCGGCACTCGCTCCGCGATCTGGGCGGAGGACAGGCCAAAGTAGCGCCCGAAGATGCGCAGGTTCTCGATGACGGAGAAGTCGGGATCGAGATTGTCGAATTGCGGCACCACGCCCACGCGCATCCGCGCCTGTGGGGCGCGTTGCGGAATCGGTTCGCCGCAAAGCATCAGCGTGCCGGATGCTGGCGTAGTCAGGCCCAGCAACATCCGCAGCGTGGTGGTCTTGCCGGCGCCATTCGGGCCGAGCAGGCCGAAGCACTGGCCGGGCTGGACTTCCAGGTCCAGGTTGTCGACCACGACGTGGTCGCCATAGAGTTTGCGCACATTGCGCATCTGGAGGATTGCGGTCAAGGCGAGGTCCCGAGGATGCGATATCTGCCATTATGCAGGGCATCGCTCGGCGCATTGTTGCGCGAATCACGGCGAGACAATTCCATTTGGCGGAGTGTAGGTTGGCTAACGCGCGGCGTTCGGCTTACTCTTGATGTTTTCGATACTGGACTTCAAAGGAGCCGTGATGACTTTCGAACACTGGATTACGTTCGTGTTGACCAGCGTGATCCTGCTGATCATTCCAGGGCCGACGATCCTCCTTGTGATCGGCGATGCGCTCGCGCATCGCGGCCGCAGCGCCTATGCCACGGTGGCTGGTGTGGCTTGTGGCGACCTGACGGCCTTCACGCTGTCGATGGCCGGCCTGGGAGCGGTGCTGGCGGCCTCTGCCACGCTTTTCACGGCTCTCAAGTGGGTTGGGGCGGCTTATCTGGTCTATCTCGGTGTGCAGGCGCTGCGTACCGCGAATCAGGCCCGGGAACTCGAGGTGGCGCCGCAGTCCGGCAGCGGCGCCCAGCGCTTTGCCAAGGCATGGCTGGTCACGGCGCTGAACCCGAAGAGCATCGTGTTCTTCGTGGCCTTTGTGCCGCAGTTCATGGATGCGAAGTTGGCATTCTGGTCGCAGGCCGTGGTGCTGATCCCGACCTTCGTGGTGCTGGCGAGTGCCAATGCCACGGTTTATGCGCTGCTGGCGCGTTCGCTGGCGACTCGGCTGACCACGCGACGGGCGCAGGCCAATATGCAGCGTGCCGGCGGCATTACGCTGATTGGGGCGGGCGCACTGATCGCCACGCGCTCCTAGGTAGTGCTGTAGGGACGAAAAAAAACCGCCAGCTTGCTGGCGGTTTTTCTTGGCAATGCGCGAATCAGTAGAGCTTCTTCGGCAGCATTTGCATACGCAGACGCTTGCGCAGACGGGCCTCGGCAGCCTTCTTCTTGCGCTTGCGCTCGGTCGTCGGCTTTTCGTAGGCGGTGCGGCTCTTCAGTTCCACGATCAGGCCAGTCTGCAGAATGGCGCGACGGAAACGACGCATTGCAACTTCAACGGGCTCGCCCGGTTTCAGAACGATCTTAGTCAATTCAGTCCTTCGGAAATTACCGCCAGAGGCGGTGGGTTCATAGGGGGAAACGTGTTACGTCAGGCTCCGGAGCCTTTCGCGACGGTGGTATTGCACACAGCGGCGAATGCCGTGGTGCGCCCCTAGAACCTGCTGTGGACCGAAATCCGTACTGCCTGTGTCAGGGGTGATGGGCCAAATTTTCCTAGCTAGGTAAAAACTTGGTGGGCTACCTGTTTCCGTGAATATTGCGCAAGAAATACGCCGGTAAGCTTTTACAGGTATACCGGGGGTGAGTCAAGTAAACCTGGGCAATCTGAGATCATACACCAGGAAATGTGCGCGAGGACCGGCAATCCTGGGATTGGCGTTACTGCAACAGGCTGCACCATGCCGAGATCAGCAGTACAAGCGCCATGAGGCGGTCAAAGCGCTTCATCATGGCGGGGGATCGGATGAATCGGGTGGCGCCCGCGCCGAGGGCCGCCCATACGCCCATGCAAGGCAGCGAGACGATAAAGAAGGTGAGTGACAGCAGCATCACCTGATGCGACTGGTCTGACCCGTGGCCCGCAAAAACACTTACCACGGCCAGCGCCATCATCCAGGTCTTAGGATTCACGAGCTGCAAGGCGGCCGCGCCTGCGAGGCCGAGTGACCGTTTGTCGTTGCTGTCGACCTCGACACTTGCCGCCGGGCTGCTCCAGATCTGCCACGCCAGCCAGGAGAGCCAGAGCACGCCGCTCCAGGCCATCACGCGTTGCACCTGCGGATGGTCAGTCAAGGCATCGCCAATGCCGATGCCGACGGCTAGTACCAACAAGGCTGCGCCGCCACAGCCGCCCATGATGATCGGCAGCGTTGCCACGATTCCGCGGCGGGCGCTGTGGCTCAGTACGATGACGTTGGTCGGGCCGGGCGTGATCGACGCAACGATCGCGAAAAGCAGGAAAGGAAGAAAAGGGAGCGTGTCGAGCATGTGGCCATTGTTGCGGCCAATGTCTCACGCGTCTGGAAGATTTGAGCAGCGCTTGCGGTAGTGCGCGGGTGTCAGGCCATAGGCGCGCCGGAACCAGCGTCCCAGATGGCTCTGGTCGGCAAAGCCGAGCGCGACGGCGACATCGGCTGGCGTTGCGCCTCGGGCCAGCAGATGTCGTGCGCGCGCCAAACGCATCTGTACCAGGTAGGCATGCGGCGCGATGCCGAATGCCGCCTTGAATGCGCGTGTCAGTCGATAGCGATCCACGCCGCTGATCGCAGCCAGATCATCGAGCCCGATATCGTGATCAAGGTGGTCGTGGAGATAGTCGCGCGCCCGCTGTGCCACCAGGGGCAAGCGCGGGTCGAATGCGTGATGCGCGCGCCAATGCAGATGCGCTGTCAGTTGGGCGAGGAGCGCATCGAGTGCCGACTGACGGACGATGCGCAATTCGGGCTGCTGCAGGACCGTATAGGCGCTACCGATGGCCGAGATCAACGCGGGGTCTTCTCTCAGGGTCTGAGCAAAGCCAGGTTGGCAGTGCGCTGGGGCGTCCTCGAATACAGCGCGTAGCTCGCGCTCCATCCACTGCGCGTCGAGATAGAGCATCGAGTAGGTGAAGCCTTCCGGCGCCACAGCGTAGCCATCATGGATCTCGCCGGGCTCCAGCGTGAACACCTTGCCAGGGGTGCTGCGCTGGACTTCGCGGCGACAGTGAAACTGCTGGATGCCCTGCTCGGTGTATCCGACCAGGTAGCTGTCATGCCAGTGAGGATCGTAGGCGTGGCCAGTGAAATGGGCGCGAATCGTCTCGATGCCAGTGCTGGCATCCTGCCTGAGATCAATCCAGCTTTTGGGGCTCACAGCGATTTTTGCGTTTCGGTTCCTTGAGCGGGCATCTTATACAGTCTGATGCGAAGGCTCTGGAACGTTTGTGCAGGGGAGGGGTGTTGGGCGCGCAAAAAGAAAAAGGCCGATGCTTTCGCATCGGCCTTTTTCTTATATTGGTTGGCTCCCCGACCTGGGCTCGAACCAGGGACCTACGGATTAACAGTCCGGCGCTCTACCAACTGAGCTATCGGGGAACAGCTGAGAAGGAAATTATAACCAGCCTCTCTTCGTTTCGTCAACAACTTTTTAACGTTTTGTTTTCGCTAGAAGTTGTTGCCAGAACTCTGGTTCGCCTCGAAACCGGCTTGCAGCGGGCGTTTCCACCTTTTGCAGCGTTGCCGTGTTTAGCAGCGAGGCCGCATTATAGCCAGCTTTTCGATTTATGCAAACAAAAAAACCGCCCGGAGGCGGCTTTTTTGTTTCGGTTCCGATGTCAGTCGAAAACCGGCGTCTCCACGCCAAGGACCTTGTGCAGCTTCGGCGAGGTCGTCGTGTACTGCATGTGGATCTTCTTGTCCGGGAAGATGTACGGCGCGGCGCCGAAAGCAGCCAGCGCGGCTTCGTGGAAGCCCGACAGGATCAGCTTCTTCTTGCCCGGATAGGTGTTGATGTCGCCAACCGCGAAGATGCCCGGGATGTTCGTCTCGAACTTCTCGGTGTCCACCTTGATCTGCTTGCGCTCGAGGTCCAGGCCCCATTCGGCGATCGGGCCGAGCTTCGGCGACAGACCGAAGAACACGAGGATGTCGTCGACGGGCATACGACGGGTCACGCCGTCGGCGCCGGTCACCTTGATCTCGGTAAGCACGCCGTCCTTCTCTTCATAGCCGCCGATCTGGCCGACCATGAATTGCATTTCCATCTGTTCGCACAGCTCGCGCATCTTGGCCACCGATGCCGGTGCGGCACGGAAACCATCGCGGCGGTGGATCATCACCACCGACTCGGCCTTGCCCACCAGATCCAGCGTCCAGTCCAGCGCTGAATCACCACCGCCGACGACGACCAGATTGCGGCCGTGGAAGCGGCTCGGATCCTTGACGCGGTAGAACAGCTGCTTGCCTTCGAACTTGTCGATGCCTTCCACCTTCAGCGTGCGCGGCTGGAACGAGCCAACGCCGGCGGCGATGAAGATGGTCTTGGTAATGAAGCGGGTTCCGAGCGATGTTTCGACGAAGAAACGGCCGTCTTCGCGGCGCTCGACGACGCTCACTTCCTGGCCCAGATGGAACGTCGGCGAGAACGGCTCGATCTGCTTCAGCAGGTTGTCGGTCAGTTCCTGGCCCGTGCAGATGGGCACGGCCGGGATGTCGTAGATCGGCTTGTCCGGATACAGCTCGACGCACTGGCCGCCCACTACCTTGAGCGAGTCGATGATGTGTGCCTTGATTTCGAGCAGCCCCAGTTCAAAGACCTGGAACAGGCCGACCGGGCCAGCGCCCACGATCAGCGCGTCAATTTCCAGCGGCTGACCGCCAGGGTTCCCGCCGGCCTGATGGGTCGCGTCGGCCACGGGGTTAGGAATGCTCAAGTCCATATTCGTCCTGATACGTTGTGGGCACACGTGTGCCCGGCATTGCTAGAAAGCGCGGGGGACGGCTCTCTCTATTTTCTTTAGCGCTGCAGGTATTGCAGCTTGTCGGTGGCGTCCTTCCATTCCTCGGCCTCGGCCAGCGGGGCCTTGGTCTTGGTGATGGACGGCCAGATCCGGGAGAGTTCGGCATTCAGTTCGATGAACTGTTGCTGATCGCCCGGCACGTCTTCCTCGGCGTAGATCGCGTTGACCGGGCACTCGGCCACGCACACGGCGCAGTCGATGCATTCGTCCGGGTCGATGGACAGGAAGTTCGGGCCTTCGCGGAAACAATCGACCGGACACACATCAACGCAGTCGGTATAGCGGCAACGGATGCAGGATTCGGTGACAACGTGAGTCATTTCGGTTCCAGAAAAACGGATCGGTCTTCAAATGGGGGAGGTCCAAGGCCGCATTCTTGCCCGGCGTTCCCGCCAGTCACCCGACATGCGTCAAGCGCAGCGCAAGTCAATCGGGATAACTTGGGGCGAACGGGGGCCGTGGCCTTTCAAAGACCGATATTGTAGCCGAGCCTTCCCGCAAGAATAGCGAGTCTATATAGCTGGGTAAGATAGTTTTCTTATTTCTTTATGTGTTTTGTTGGCAATCCAATTCGAAAGTCGGCCTGCCAGGCGGCTTTCGTGGCGTTCAGGGCATCGAAACCGGTGGCGAACCGCTAATATTCTCCCTACGATGCCTGTGGCTACCCGGGGTAAAAGTGCGGCCGCGGGCCCTTGCGGGACATTCAGACTACGCAACATCCGACCGGGGACCCATGCCATGCAGGCACGCCTTCTGTTCCGACTCGCAGTTTGCCTGGCCACAGCAATGCTAGCGCCGCTGCCGTTGGCCGCCCAGACGCTGGCGCCGACGAACGGCTCCGCGGCCATGGCCGATAGCGTGGTCTCCCGGCTGGTGGCCTGGCGGGCGCGGACGGACCAGCCGGTCACGCTTTCATCGCTGACGGCGTTTGAGTGGGATAGCTTCAGCGTGGTCCGTGCGGCCGCCGGCGACCCGATGGCCAATTGCAGCCGCGAAGGTCTCGTGCCATGCGGCCCGGACCTGCACCCGCCACCCGGCTCGATGATCCAGGTGCTGCGCTTCGAGCGGGCCGGCCGTTCGGTCTACCAGGAGCGCATCATGGTCACATCGGCCAATTTCGCCGATCCTTTGCCGACTGCGGTGCCACGCGCGCAGGCCACGCTGGTCACCTGCCCGGACGAGCAGGGGGTGCCGCTCTGGTGTGTGCAGACGCCCCGCAAGTCGGAACAGAAACCGCCGCAAGGGCTGCGCTCGCTCGATGGCGGCTGACGACGCCAGGCTACGCCAGCGCGCCTCCGCGATACTTTCGGTTAGCATGATGGCCTGACTTCCGGTATGCCCCCGTCTGGCCTCGTTATGATCATCCGTTCCCTGCTCGACACTGACCTGTACAAATTCACGATGATGCAGGTGGTGCTGCATCACTTCCCGCAGGCCCAGGTGGAGTACCGTTTCAAGTGCCGCAACTCTGGGGTCGACCTGACGCCGTACGTCGACGAGATCCGGTCCCAGATCACGCAGCTTTGCCAGTTGCGATTCACCGACGATGAACTTGATTACCTGCGCGGCCTGCGCTTCATCAAAAGCGACTTTGTCGAGTTTCTGGCGCTGTTCCATCTGAACGAGAAGTACGTGCAGGTGCTGCCGTCGGTCAAGGGTAATGGTGAAATCGAGATCATCATCAAGGGTCCGTGGCTTCATACGATCCTGTTCGAGATTCCGCTGCTGGCCATCGTCAACGAGGTGTACTTCCGACGTACCCAGCCGAAGCCCGATCTGGCGGAGGGCCGTCGCCGGCTGCAGGCCAAGCTGGAGTTGCTCGCGGCGCCGCCCTATGTGGATTGCGTGATCGCGGACTACGGCACCCGCCGCCGGTTCTCGCGCGACTGGCAGGAGGAGGTTCTGCTGTCGATGCGCGACGCCATTGGCCCGCAATTGGCCGGCACCAGCAACGTCCACTTCGCGCGTCTGCACAACATGACGCCGCTTGGCACGATGGCGCACGAGTACCTGCAGGCCTGCCAGGCCCTTGGGCCGCGCCTGCGTGATTCGCAGGTCTACGCGCTGGAGCGGTGGGCACACGAATATCGCGGCGACCTTGGCATCGCGCTTTCGGACACCTACGGCTTCGACGCATTCCTGCGGGACTTCGATCTCTATTTCTGCAAGCTTTTCGACGGCGTGCGACACGACTCGGGCGATCCGTTCGAATGGGGCGAGCGGATGATCGCGCACTACGCAGCCAACCGCGTGGATCCGCGCGGCAAGACGCTGATCTTCAGCGATGCGCTGGACATTCCCAAGGTCATCGAGCTCTACGAGCGATTCCGTGGTCGTTGCAAGCTCGCTTTCGGTGTGGGCACCAACCTGACCAACGATCTTGGCTACAAGCCGTTGCAGATCGTGATCAAGATGGTGCGGTGCAATGGGCAGCCCGTGGCCAAGCTATCGGACACGCCTGAGAAGACGATGTGCGACGATCCCGGCTATCTGTCATACCTGCGGCAGGTGTTCGCGGTTCAGGCCCCCGCTTAGGAAATTTCAACCGCGCACACCAGGGCGCTTTCTACAATCGGCCTGTCCCTTCAACCGCCACATACTCACATCGCCATGGAAACCAACGCCGCTCGTGACCGCATCTTCGCCCGCATCCGCGCTGCCCAGGGCCGGGGGCCCGCCGTGACCGAAGGTGAGCGGGAGGCAGTGGCCGATTATCTGGCGCGACATCCGCAGGGGCCGCAGCCTCCGGTTGACGGCGATCGTGCCGCTGGGTTCATCGCGCAGGCGCAAAAGATGGCCTCGACCGTGGATCGCGTGGCGACCTTGTCCGAAGTTCCGGCGGCCGTGGTGCGGTACGTGGATGGGCTGAAGCTCGTGCGCCATGCCGTGGCATGGACCAGCCTGGGCAGCTTGCCGTGGGCGGAGCAGGGGATGACGGTCGAATGCCGCCCGCCGCTGCGCGATCCGCAAGGTGACCATGACCATGGCGACCTGGTCGGCATCACGGGCTGCTTCGTGGCGATTGCAGAGACTGGCTCGCTAATGCTGCTATCGGGCCCAGACACGTTTGCGTCGGCAGCGCTGCTGCCCGAGACCCATATTGCGGTGGTACCCGTGTCGCGCATCGTGGCCAATCTTGAAGAAGCCTTTGCGCAAATGCGCGCCGAGCATGGTCAACTTCCGCGCGCCACCAATATCATCAGCGGTCCATCGCGAACCGGCGATATCGAGCAGACCATCGTGCTGGGCGCGCATGGCCCATACCGGGTGCACGTGATTCTCGTCGATCAGGGCTGATCGTCGCCTCACGCGCCGCAACAGGCGCATTTTGAGACCTTTCTCCGAGGGGTTTGCTTTACACTGGCCCTCTTCACGAGAAAGGAGAAATCCACACGATGCGACGTGTCAGCACACTGCTTCCCCATTGCCTGCTTGCGCTTGTTGGACTGCTGCCGGGGTGGGGCCACGCGGCCGACCTCGACGGGGCGGCGCTAGCGCCAATCTGGGGACTGCCGTTTGCCGGCATTCTGTTGTCGATTGCGCTGTTTCCGCTGTTCGCGCCCAAGCTCTGGCATTACCACTACGGCAAGATCGCCGCGGCGTGGGGCCTGCTGTTCCTGGTGCCGTTCGCGACGGTCTATGGCATGCATACCGCGGCGGCCAACGTCGTGCACGCGCTGCTGTCCGAGTACATTCCATTCATCGTGCTGCTGACCTCGCTATATGTGGTGGCGGGTGGTATCTGCGTGCGCGGCAACCTGCATGGCACGCCAAAGCTGAACACCGGCATTCTCGCGCTGGGCACGTTGCTGGCCAGCATCATGGGCACCACCGGCGCGGCGATGCTGCTGATCAGGCCGCTGCTGCGTGCCAACGACAATCGCCGGCATGTGGCGCATGTCGTCGTGTTCTTCATCTTCCTCGTGGCAAACGCAGGCGGCGCGCTGACGCCGCTCGGCGATCCACCGCTGTTCCTTGGTTTTCTGAAGGGCGTGGACTTCTTCTGGACCATGCGCAACATCCTGCCCGAGACGATCTTCATGTGGGTGCTGCTGCTGGCGCTGTTCTACGTAATCGATCGTCACTACTATCTGAATCGGGAAGAGGAACTGCCGGTCAGACAGGATCCGACGCCTGATTCGCGGGGCATCCGCATCGAAGGCAAGGTGAACTTCGTGCTGCTGCTGGCCGTCATCGGCCTGGTGCTGATGAGCGGGCTGTGGAAGCCCGGCATCGTGTTCGATGTGATGGGCACGGACGTGCCGCTGCCGGCAGTATTGCGTGACGTTCTGCTGGTCGTGGTCACCGTGGCGTCGCTCATCGTCACGCCGCATGTTGCGCGCGCAGGAAACGAGTTCAACTGGGAGCCGATCCTCGAGGTCGGCAAGCTGTTTGCCGGCATCTTCCTGACGATTATTCCCGTGATCGCGATGCTCAAGGCCGGTACGGATGGCGCTTTCGCGGGCGTGATTCGCGCGGTCAGTGATGGCAATGGGCAGCCTATCGACAGCATGTATTTCTGGGCCACAGGCATCCTGTCGTCGTTCCTCGACAATGCGCCGACCTACCTTGTCTTCTTCAATACCGCTGGTGGTGATCCGGCCACGCTGATGACGCGCGACGCTTCGACGCTGGCGGCGATCTCCGCTGGCGCGGTGTTCATGGGCGCCAATACCTACATCGGCAATGCGCCGAACCTGATGGTGAAGGCAATTGCTGAAAGCCGTGGCGTGAGGATGCCGAGCTTCTTCGGCTACATGGCCTGGTCCTGCACTGTGCTGCTGCCGCTGTTCCTGGTGATGACGCTCCTCTTTTTCCACGTATGACTGATATGAAGCCCTCCATTCTGGTCACCCGCGCAATCTTCCCCGACGTCATCGAACGGCTCGCGCAGTACTTTGACGTCGATGACAACCAGGAGGATCTGGTGCTCGACAGCGCCGCACTGCGAGACCGACTGGCGGGCAAGGCGGGTGTTCTGGCTAACGCTGCGGACCGGATCGACGGCGAGCTGGTGGGGGCTTTGCCGCAGTTGCGTGCCGTATGCAACATGGCGGTCGGCTACAACAACCTCGATCTGCCTGCGCTGACTGCGGCCGGCATCGTCGCGACCAACACGCCTGACGTGCTGACGGAAACCACCGCGGACTTCGGCTGGGCCCTGCTGATGGCAACGGCGCGTCGCGTGACCGAAGGGGAGCACTATCTTCGGGCCGGCAAATGGGAGCGCTGGAGCTACGACATGCTGGTCGGCATGGACGTCCAAGGCAGCACGCTGGGTATCCTCGGCATGGGGCGTATCGGCCAGGGGCTGGCGCGACGCGCGGCAGGCTTCGACATGCAGGTGCTTTATCACAACCGGAGCCAGTTGCCGGACGATGTCGAGCGTTCGCTCAATGCGCGATACGTGAGCAAGGCGGAACTGTTGCAGCAGTCCGACCACCTCATCCTGGTGCTGCCGTATAGCGCCGAAAGTCATCATGCCATCGGCGCAGCGGAACTCGCGCAGATGAAGCCGACTGCGACGCTGATCAATCTCGCGCGCGGTGGCATCGTCGACGACGCCGCGCTTGCGGCGGCACTGCGCGCGCGCAAGATCTTTGCAGCGGGTCTTGATGTGTTCGAGGGCGAGCCGAGCGTGCATCCGGATCTGTTGACCGTGCCGAACGTCGTACTGACGCCTCATATCGCCAGCGCTTCCGAGAAGACGCGCCGCGCCATGGCCAACCTGGCCGCAGACAATCTGATCGCCGCGCTGGACGTGGGTCCGCAGGCCGGGAAGCCGCCAACTGTCGTCAATCCTGACGTGATGGCGCGTCGTCGCTGATTGCCGGGCGGCCCAAGACATGTCACTGGTTTCCATCCTGACCCTTGCAACCGTGGTGGTGGCGGTGCTGCTGCTACTGGTGCTGGTATGGCGCACGCAGGGCAAATCCGCTGGCGCGGACCTGCAACCACTGCTCGGCGAGTTGCGTGACGACGTGCGCGAGGATACCGCGCGTGGCCTGGAGCGGCTTGAGCGCGAAGTGCGCACGGAAATCGCCGAAAGCGCGCGCGCCAATCGCGGTGAAGCCGGACAGCAGATGCTGCGATTCCAGCAGACGCTGTCGACGCATCTGACGAGCAGCGCGACGGTACAGCAACAGCAGCTTGCGCAGATGTCGGAAGCCAATGAGCGGCGGCTGGTGGAGGTGCGTACGACGCTGGAGCAGAAGCTGCGCGACATCGAGGCCAACAATGCCGCCAAGCTTGAGGAAATGCGTCGCACCGTGGACGAGAAGCTCCACGCCACGCTGGAGCAGCGGCTCGGTGAATCGTTCAAACTGGTGTCCGATCGTCTGGAACAGGTCCATCGTGGACTCGGCGAGATGCAGGTGCTGGCGCAGGGCGTAGGTGACCTCAAGCGCGTGCTGACCAACGTGAAGTCGCGCGGCACATGGGGCGAGGTTCAGCTTGAGATGCTGCTCGAGCAAATACTCACGCCGGATCAGTACGCCAAGAATGTCGAAACGGTCCGCAGTTCTGGCGCGCGTGTCGAGTTTGCCATCCGTCTGCCTGGGCGAGAGTTGGAGAGCGGGGCGGTCTGGCTGCCGATCGACGCCAAGTTCCCGAAGGAGCAATACGAGCGCCTGATCGACGCCCAGGACCGGGGTGATGTGGACGGAGTGAACAGTGCGAGCCGTGAACTCGAGGTCGCAGTGCGGCGCGAAGCCCAGACGATCTCGGAGAAGTATCTGTCGCCGCCCGCAACGACGGACTTTGCGATTCTGTTCCTGCCTACCGAAGGGTTATATGCCGAGGTGCTGCGGCGTCCGGGACTCACAGACCTGCTGCAGCGAGACTATCGAGTGACTGTGGCTGGCCCAACGACGCTGACCGCTTTGCTCAACAGTTTGCAGATGGGTTTCCGCACGCTTGCATTGGAGAAGCGATCGAGTGAAGTCTGGGAGGTGCTCGGCGCCGTGAAAACCGAGTTCGGCAAATTCGGTGAAGTCCTCGCCAAGACGCGTGACACGTTGGTACGTGCGGCTCGGAACATCGAACAGGCCGAAGTCCGTACCCGGCAAATGGAACGCAAGCTGCGTACCGTCGAGGCGTTACCTGGAGATTTGGCGGAACAGCTACTGGGAACGGGCGAGAAGCCCTCAGTGGATGCAGACGCTGCGGAGCAGGGGCAGGCGGAAGGCCTGTAGTCTCTCAGATTCGGACGCGTTCTCGGAGCGTCCACAAGGCTGCAGATCAGCCGCCGGGAAAGGCGGCGAAAGTCACAACAATTGCCTACGGCACATCCAGCTTGTGGCGCCGCGCGGGACCGGCGCAGCGCCTGAGTGACAGTCGAAACGGCTTACTGACGATCTTCGGGCGTCAATTCGCGCACGTGAACTTCGATGCCGCCGAAGCGGGCAGCCACCCAGTTGTATGCCTTGCAACCGAGCCAGAGCAGCCCGAATCCGATCAACGCGTTGAGGATCAGGGCCGTGAAGACGGTGATGCCGGGCAGGTCGCCGTAGCGAATGAAGGCGACGAACAGGCCCATGGCGACGATCGGTACGGAAAAGCACAGGTAGACCAGCACCAGCGCGCGAGCGGTCTTGACAGGGTGGAGGTACGCGATCTCCTGGTTCATGACGACAGACACAATATTCGGGGATTCGGATTTTCGTGCTGCAAGTGTAGCGATTGGGGCTTGCGACGCCTAGTCTGCCCCTCTTGTGGATGGGCAATTCGGATGGCGGGGCGCGGCTTTTGCCGCCGAATGCGGCACAAAAACGACACCCTCGCAGGGCTTCGCCGTACCGCTGCGCTTAGATCAATCCGTCGAAAAGCATGATTTCGACGCTTTCCCCAGTTTCCACAGTGCCTTGTTCATGCGCGAGCACGATAAAGCAGTTGGCTTCGCTCATGGACCGCAGCACCCCTGAGCCCTGCTGGCCCGTGACGCGGACTTCTAGCGTGCCATCGGCACCGGGGGCGAGAATGCCTCGCTGGTATTCGGTACGGCCCGGTTTCTTGCGAATGGTTCCGGCACTGCGCACGCGCATCAGCGGGAGTGGGGCGACCTTCGCACCCATCAATCGATGCAACGCTGCCCGCACGAAATGGTAAAACGTGACCATCACAGCCACCGGATTGCCTGGCAGACCGAACAACAGTGCGTCGCGGCCATTCGACGTGATGCGTCCAAATGCCATAGGGCGGCCGGGGCGCATCGCGATCTTCCAGAAGGTGACGTCGCCCAGTTGCGCCATGATCTGCTTGGTGTAGTCCGCTTCTCCGACGGAAACGCCACCTGATGTGATGATCGCGTCGGCATTCTCGCAAGCGCTGCGGAACGCGGCTTCCAGTGCTTCCGGGTCGTCCCGGACCACGCCCATGTCGATCAGGTCGACATTGAGGCGGCGCAGCATACCGTGCAGTGTGTAGCGGTTCGAGTCGTAGACGCAGCCCGGGTCCAGTACCTCGCCGATCGAGCGGAGCTCGTCGCCGGTGGAGAAGAAGGCCACGCGCAGGCGACGGCGCACTTTGACTTCGGCCACACCAAGCGAGGCCAGCAGGCCGATATCCGCTGGCTGAAGGATGCGGCCCGCAGCAAGCGCGGCCTGCCCGCTGGCCAGATCCTCGCCACGCAGCCGGCGGTTGTCGCCGGCGCGCACGGCATCAGCCGCGAAACGGATCTGGTTGCCACCGGCCTGGATCTCAACAAATTCCTGAGGCACCACCGTATCGCAACCGTCGGGCATGACCGCGCCAGTCATGATCCGTACGGCTTGCCCCGGGCCTGCCGGGCTACCAAGCGCATTGCCGGCGTAGGCCGTGCCGATGACCTGAAGCACCACGTCGCTCCCGGCGTCGGCCAACGCCGCGCTGCTGAACGCGTAGCCGTCCATCGCGGAATTGTCATGCGCCGGCACGTCGATCGACGAGATCACATCCTCGGCCAGCACGCGATCGAGTGCGGTGCGGATCGCCAGTTGTTCGATGCCGCCAACAGGCTCGATCACATCGCCAATGATGGCGTTGGCCTTCGCCACGGGCAGGGCGGAGGGGTCGTAGTCTGACAGGCAGGAGATGACGGATTGAAGCGAAGGCATGGCGTAGTCTCGTGGCGCGCCTGACAGTCTGAACAGAGACAGTGGGCGGCGCGCGTGTACTCGGAAGGCGAGGTCTTGAGCGTAGGCTGGAAGTCTAACCCGCGCGCTTCTCGCTTTCGTGCATGTGCAGTTCGTCGAGCGTGTTGATATTGGCGAAGGCCGCGGCATCGTCGAACGGCACTTCCACCAACCGATGGCTGGCCGCCCAGGTCTCGATCTTGCGGCCGCCACCGTTCAGATAGGCGACCAGGCTGTCGATGGCCGATGCCGGCATCAGGCAGAACACGGGCTGGGTCTGGCGGCGGCCGTCAGCGTCGATCGTCACCGGAATCGCCAGTTCGGCGTCCTCGGTCTCGATGGCCTGGGCCAGCCTTTGCACCAGATCCGTGGGCAGGAATGGCGAATCGCAAGGCGCCGTCACCATCCAGCCGGTCTGGCATTGCTCGAGCCCTGCCAGCATGCCGGCCAGGGGACCTGCGAAGTCGGGCACGGAATCGGTGACGACCGGCACGCCGAACGATTCATAGGCGGCAAGGTTGCGATTGGCGTTGATCAGCATCGCGCCGGTCTGCGCGGAAAGGCGCATCAGCGTATGCATGGCCATCGGCACGCCGCGAAGCGGTTGCAGGCCCTTGTCCGTGCCGCCCATGCGGCTGCCTCGGCCGCCGGCCAGGATCAGGCCGGTTATGTCGTCGCGTGAAATCATGGATCTCGAGGATTGGGGCGCGGTGCCCGGAAGGGCATCACCCGCCGATATAGGACATCTCGATCTTGCGCTCGGCGCGTGCCGCGCGAATTGCCGGATCGCTGCGCTGTTCGGAATAGTTGTCGGTGCGGCCTTGCCAGACCTGGGCGATTGCGTTGGCGATCTCCAGGTCGCTGTGCCCACCGCGCAGCAGGGCGCGCAGGTCGTAGCCCTCGGTGGCGAACAGGCACAGATAGAGCCGACCTTCGGTCGACAGCCGGATGCGGCTGCAGTCTCCGCAGAAGGCCTGCGTGACGCTCGAAATCACGCCGATCTCGCCGCCGCCATCCCGGTAGCGCCATCGCTCTGCGGTCTCGCCCGAGTAATTGGCGGCCACAGCGTCCAGCGGAAACACTTCGTCGATCCGGCGCACGACTTCGGCCGACGGAAGGACTTCGCCCATCTGCCAGTGGTTGCTGGCGCCCACGTCCATGAACTCGATGAAGCGCATGATGATGCCGCTGCCGCGGAAGTGGCGCGCCAACGGCACGATTTCGCCGTCGTTGGTGCCACGCTTGACTACCATGTTGACCTTGATCGGCGCCAGCCCGACGGCTTGCGCCACTTCGATGCCGTGGAGCACGTCGCGCACGGCATAGTCGACGTCGTTCATCTTGCGGAAGATCGAGTCGTCAATGGCATCGAGGCTCACGCTGACGCGGGACAGTCCGGCGTCGCGCAACGACTGCGCCTTGCGTGCGAGCAGCGATGCGTTGGTAGTCAACGTCAGGTCCAGCGGCTTGCCCGATACGGTTTCGATGCGCGCGAGCATTTCCACGAGTCGCTCGATGTTCTTGCGCAGTAGCGGCTCGCCGCCGGTCAGACGAATCTTCTCTACACCCTGCGAGACGAAAATGCGCGCGGTGCGCTCGATCTCTTCGAAGCTCAGCAACTCGGAGTGGGGCAGGAACGTGTAGTCCTTGTCGAACACTTCCTTCGGCATGCAGTACACGCAGCGGAAGTTGCAGCGGTCCGTGACCGAGATACGCAGGTCATGCAGTGGCCGGCCGCGCGTATCGGCAACGAGTCCGTTCGGCGCAACCAGGTGCGAAGGAATGCTCGGCACCATCGAACGGTATCGATGGTCGCGCAGGTCGAGAATGGGGATGACGGTATCGGTCATGGCCAGGGTGAGGACGGAGGCTCTTCGGCGCGCGGGCGCCCGGGAGGCCTTTCTGTCAGCCATTCTAGCCGAGCGGCATCGGGCATCGTGGATGACATTATTGCCATAGGGTCACAGTTTGCCCGAGGCAGCTGCAATACAGCTTGCGGCATTGCAGCAAGTCAATCAATCCGCAAACAAAAAAAGGGGACGGCTTCTGGCCGTCCCCTTTCCCCTTGCCGGCGCGCGGTCAGCGCGCGAGGCAATTACTGCTGTTGCTGTGCAGCGGCTTGCTGTACGCCACCGGTCTCGACCAGAACCATCGGGCCTTCCGGCAGCGGCGGTAGCGGCTTGCGCTCACGCGGCACGCGCGGTGCCGGCACGATCTGCGAAGCGGCTTCCTGTGCGGCGCGGTGCTTGTCGCCGTCCGTACGGACCCACTCCAGGCCAGCCGCAGCCAGCATCGGCTCCAGGTTCTCGGCGCTTGGCGCGGCGGTCACCGGCGTTGCGGCCGATACGACTGCCACGGTTTCCACCACGGCTGCAACCGGGGCTGCAACCGGGGCTGCAACCGGGGCCGGGGCGACGTCCGGTGTGACGATGACAGGTTCCGAAATCACCGGAGCAGCTGCCACGGGAACGGCTACCACCGGCGCAGTCTCGACCGGAGCGGGCGTCACTACCGGCGCCGCTTGCGGCTCGGCCACGGCTGCGAAGACGGGCTCGGATGCCACCGAAGCGACCGGTGCTGCTGGGGCCACTTCCGCCGGCGTCACCGCCACGGCCGTTTCGACAGCCTTGACGCTTTCAACGGCCTCGGCAACAGCGGGCTGGAAGCCAGTCGACTCAGATTCCGATTCCGTCACGCCTGCGCTGACTTCGGCCAGATTGGCTTCGTCGCCGTCAATACCTTCGGCATTTTGCGCAGTGTCATCACGGTCGCGGCGATAGCGGTTGCGGCCGCGACGATTGCGGCGGCGGCGTTCTTCGCCTTCACCGGTCTCGGCACCTTCCACACCAGCCGGCAGTTCCGTGGTGCCTGCTTCCGTGGTCACGGCGACCATTGCGGCGGCTGCGACGACCGGCGCTACCTGGGCGGCGCCGACGGCCAACTGCGGCGCTTCAGTGCTCAGTGCCTCGTCGGTCTCGCGGGCCTCATTGCGTTCGCGTTGACGCTCGCGCTGACGCTCGCGGCGTTCCTGGCTGCGCTCGCGGCGGCCTTCCTGGCGTGCCTCGGCACGTTCCGGCTGGGCGATTGCCGGGGTGGTCTGGCCTTCGCGAGGCGCGCGTGCCGGGCGTTCGCCACGTTGCTCACGCGGCTCGCGCTGCTCACGTTGTTCGCCGCGTTGCTGCTCGCCGCGTTCACCACGCTGGCCACGACCCTGACGGTCACCGCGCTGTTCGCCACGCTCGCCGCGCTGGCCACGGCCCTCGCGACCTTCACGGCCTTCGCGTCCCTCACGGCCTTCACCACGGCCTTCGCCGCGTTGACCGCGCTCGCGGCGGCCTTCACCACCACGCGACGGGGTTTCGGCTGCCGGCTTTGCCGGTGCCTCGGGTGGCGTGGCCGGCTTGGCGCCGAACAGGCCCTTGAGCCAGGCAATGAAACCGCCGCTGGCCACCGGCTGGGTTGCCGGTGCGGGGCGCGCCGCAGGTGCCTCTGGGCGCACGCGCTCAGGGCGCGGCACCGAAACCGGAGCCGGCGCGTCGGGCGTGATGCCCTTGACGGCCGCTTCCTGACGCGGACGTGCTTCTTCCTTCTTGCGGCTGCTGTAGCTCGTGTCGGCCTCGAGTTCCTTGGCGGCAGCCTCGGCCATGCGGTAGCTGGCGGTCGATTCTTCCAGGCGCGGATCGTCGTGGCGCAGGCGCTCGAGCTTGTAATGCGGCGTTTCGAGGTGCTTGTTCGGGATCAGCAGCACGTTGACCTTGAAGCGCAACTCGATCAGGTTGATTTCCTGACGCTTTTCGTTCAGCAGGAAGGCGGCCACTTCCACCGGCACCTGGCAGTGGATGGCGGCCGTGTTTTCCTTCATCGCCTCTTCCTGGATGATGCGCAGCACCTGCAGGGCGGACGATTCGGTATCGCGGATGTGGCCCGTGCCGTTGCAGCGCGGGCAGGTGATATGCGAGCCTTCGGACAGGGACGGACGCAGGCGCTGGCGCGACAGCTCCATCAGGCCGAAACGGCTGATCTTGCCCATCTGCACGCGGGCGCGGTCGTGGCGCAGCGCATCCTTCAGGCGCGTTTCCACATCCTTCTGGGCCTTGCCGGACTCCATGTCGATGAAGTCGATCACGATCAGGCCGCCAAGGTCGCGCAGGCGCAGCTGGCGGGCGATTTCGTCTGCCGCTTCCAGGTTGGTGCGCAGCGCGGTTTCCTCGATGTCCGCACCCTTGGTGGCGCGGGCCGAGTTCACGTCGACGGAAACGAGGGCTTCGGTGTGGTCGATCACGATGGCGCCACCCGACGGCAGCATCACCATGCGGGAGTAGGCCGATTCGATCTGGTGCTCGATCTGGAAGCGCGAGAAGAGCGGCACGTCGTCGCGGTACTTCTTCACGCGACTCATGTTGTCCGGCATGACCACGCTCATGAAGGCGCGGGCCTGCTCATAGATCTCGTCGGTATCGATCAGGATTTCGCCGATATCGGGCTGGAAGTAGTCGCGGATCGCGCGGATCACGAGGCTGGATTCCAGATAGATCAGCAACGGGGCCTTGTTGTCGCCGGCGGCGCCGTCGATGGCCTTCCACAGTTGCAGCAGGTAGTTCAGGTCCCACTGCAGTTCTTCGGCGGCACGGCCGATACCGGCGGTGCGCGCGATGATGCTCATGCCTTCCGGCACTTGGAGCTGCGCCATCGTCTCGCGCAGTTCCTGGCGGTCTTCGCCCTCGATGCGGCGCGAAACGCCACCACCGCGCGGGTTGTTCGGCATCAGCACCAGGTAGCGGCCGGCCAGCGAGATGAACGTGGTCAGGGCTGCGCCCTTGTTGCCGCGCTCTTCCTTCTCAACCTGGACGATCAGTTCCTGGCCTTCGTGCAGGGCGTCCTGGATGCGCGCGTTGCGCACGTCCACGCCGTCCTTGAAGAAGGCGCGCGCCACTTCCTTGAACGGCAGGAAGCCATGGCGCTCTTCGCCGTAGTTGACGAAGCACGCTTCCAGCGAGGGTTCGATCCGGGTGATGACACCCTTGTAGATGTTGCCTTTGCGCTGTTCGCGCCCGGCAGTTTCGATGTCGATGTCGATCAGTTTCTGACCATCGACGATGGCGACGCGCAGTTCTTCCTGTTGCGTCGCGTTAAACAGCATGCGTTTCATCGCAATACCTCACTCCAGTGCCGCGGGTGCCAAATGTCATGAATCGGCCATGCCCGCAACGGTCCAGGGAGCACGCGAGGAAAGTGAGCGAGGGCGGGAGAATTGCCAAAGACGCCAGCACGCGCAAAAACGCGGCCGGCTGGGCGCGGGTGAAAGGAGAAGCTGTCGGCGAATTGGCCGTCCCTGTGGACGGGCAGTCAGTTGGGTCGGGAGAGCAATGCAATATTGCTCCTGATACAGCGACCTCTGGCGGATACCGGCTGGCCGGGGGCGGGGGGACGTGTACGCCGTGCCGGCGGCACAGGCTTTCGTTTCCCCTCGCAGCCGGGCCGGGGTGGCCAAGACGCGTCAAAGAGCAAGTTATCCGGACGCGGCGTGCGCATGCCGATACCAATCCGACCTGTGTGCTGGCGGGCGCGCCACTGCTTCTTGGCGTTCTACGTCAGGGCGCCAGACAATCCGGGTGTTATGAACCACGCCGGATCGCGGCCGATTTGCAGGTCGGTTGGCAGGCTGGCCTGCCGGGCCGGCACCGATTCCCGGTGCGGGCGGTCTTCTCTCACCGATGTGGATGCCCGATGGCGGGCATCCACATTGAATTCTTTTCTACCTGAACACTCAGTTTCCACGTGTCGACCGGTTCGATGCCGAAGTTACCTCTGGGCAACTTCCTGCGTGCCGGCGCGGCGCGTGCGTGCTGCTGATTGCCACCATTCGCCTGTCCGGCGCTTGCGGGGTACGCAATAAGCGGGGGACGGGCCGGGTCGATGGCAACCCGAAGTGTAAAATGCGAAATCTTGCGCGGATACTGGTGGGACTACCCAATTCAATCTGTTGGGTGTCCCGCATGTTCCTGCCCGATGCGCTGCGAAAAATGGCTGGCAAATCCGGGCAGGTTTTCAGGGCTCGCGCCAAACCTCGCTTACACAGGTCGTGCGTTTCCGGTCTTTGGCCGGTAACGGCCGGGAAATTATATTGAAAATGAATGAGTTACGCCATCAAATTGCAACGGAGCCGCAATCGCGCCCCAGCGGGCTCCAAGTGGCGTACGTGACAGTCGACGAAAGTTCGGAAGGGCAGCGCATCGACAACTTCCTGTTGAAGGTGGCCAAGGGCGTGCCCAAAAGCCACATTTATCGCGTGCTGCGCTCGGGCGAAGTGCGCGTCAACAAAGGTCGGGTCGACGCCACTTATCGGCTGCAGAACGGGGATGTGGTGCGTATCCCGCCGATGCGCGTGGCGGAGAAGGCTGCCCCGACCGGTGGTTTCGTGCCTGCCGGCGAGTTTCCTGTGCTTTTTGAGGATGCCGCGCTGCTCGTGATCGACAAGCCGGCCGGCGTGGCCGTGCATGGCGGGTCTGGGGTGGCCTTCGGTGTGATCGAACAGCTACGCCGTGCCAGGCCGGAGGCGAAGTTCCTCGAGCTGGTCCACCGGCTCGATCGGGAAACGTCCGGAATCCTGGTGCTGGCGAAGAAGCGTTCTGCGCTGGTGCACCTGCACGAGCAGATTCGTGGCAACGGCATGGACAAGCGGTATTTCGCCTGCGTGGCGGGCGAGTTTCCGAACACGCGCCAGCATGTGAAGCTGCCTCTATATAAATACAGCACGCCGGACGGCGAACGCCGCGTGCGTGTGCAGGCGGACGGGTTGGCGTCACATACGGTATTCAATCGCATGGAGGCCTTCGATGGCTACACGTTGCTGGAGGCCGAACTGAAGACCGGACGGACGCACCAGATTCGCGTGCATCTGCAATCGATTGGCTTCCCGATCGTTGGTGATGATAAATATGGCGATTTTGCGCTCAATAAGGCGCTTTCTCGCGGCGGCGCCAAGCCGGGGCTGAAACGCATGTTCTTGCATGCACACCGGCTCACGCTGACACATCCGGCCACCGGCGCGTCGATGACGGTGTCCGCGCCATTGCCTGCCGAGTGTGTTGAATTTCTGCAACAATTGCGGCAAGGGCGACCAGCGCGCGACGCGGACTGATCCGTACGCACGTCGCTGTTAGCGCTCACACACTTTCAGTATCCAACAAGGACCGCAATGGCCAGGCAGCGCTTCGACCTGATCGTCTTCGACTGGGATGGAACCCTGATGGATTCCACCCCGACCATCGCCAAATGCATACAGCTCGCTAGCCGTGACCTGGGACTGCCCGTGCCGGATGACAGCGCGGCCAGCCATGTGATCGGACTCGGCCTGAAAGACGCGCTCTCGTATGCAGTGCCGACGCTCGATCCCGCCGACTATCCGCGTCTGGCGGAACGCTACCGCTATCACTTCCTGACGCGTGACGCCGAACTGGTGCTGTTTCCGGGCGTGCTCGACATGCTCGAGGCGCTTCACGCCGAGCATTACTTCCTGGGCGTGGCCACCGGCAAGACCCGAGTCGGACTCGAACGCGCTCTGGCGGCAACTGGCATCGGCAAGCTGTTCGATGCCACGCGCTGCGCCGACGAAACGTTCTCGAAGCCGCATCCGGCCATGCTCCACGAACTGACGCGCGAACTTGGCCAGGATATCGGGAGGACCGTGATGATCGGCGACACGACCCACGACCTGCAGATGGCCATCAACGCTGGCGCGCAGGGGCTTGGCGTCTCCTACGGCGCGCATCCGGCGGAATCGCTGCGTGAGATGTCGCCCGTGCATTGCGCGACGTCGATTGCCGACCTGCAGGCCTGGCTGCTCGCTCATGCCTGAAGCATTGCTGGAACCGCGGCGCCTTTGCGCGGCAGAGGAACTGGTCGACGGTGGCGCAGGTGTGCGCTTTGCCGTGCGTCTCAACACGCGGGAGATTGGCGCGTTCGTCGTGCGATACGACGGTGCCGCGCACGGCTATCTGAATCAGTGCGCCCATGTGCCGATGGAGCTGGACTGGCAGGAAGGCCAGTTTTTCGATAGTGCGGGCTTATACTTGATGTGCGCTACACATGGCGCGACCTACGCGCCGGACACCGGCTTGTGCGTGGGTGGCCCGTGCAAGGGGGCCGCGCTCGCCAAGCTCCGGATCGAGGAGCGCGAGGGCGCGGTCTTCTGGTTGCCTGAACCCCCATTTTTCCCGCTCGACGCCGAGTAAGGCGGAGCGGGACGTCATCTGACTTTATCGAGTCCATTCGCATGACAGAACAGCAAAATCCGCCGAACGAACCGGGTCAACCTCAAGATCGCGCAGGCGACGACAGCAAGCTGGAGACGGCAAAGCACGCCGAATTCCCGCTGGAGCGGGAGCTGCAGGCTGGCGACGACGCGGCCAAGCGCGAAGCTGACGAGCGTCGCGCCCGCCTGGCAGGCAAGGGCGGTCCCGTTGGAGGCAGCAGCGGCGGTGGCAGTGGTGGTAGTAGTGGCGGCTGGGAGCGCGACGTGCTCGAGAAGGTGCTGATGGCCTCCCTGCGCGAGCAGCGCTCGGCGCGACGCTGGAAGATCTTCTTCCGCTTTCTTACCCTCGCCATCATTGCACTGATTCTCTACGCGGTGATCGACTTCAAGGGGGATGTGCTGAGTTCGACGAGCGGTCGCCATACCGCCATGGTCACGCTCGACGGCGAAATCGCCGCCGGCACCACGGCCAGCGCGGACTCTATCAACGCCGCGCTTCAGGCGGCCTTCGAGGACACATCGGCGGCTGGCGTGATCCTGAAGATTAACTCGCCAGGCGGCTCGCCGGTACAGGCCGGCATCATCAACGACGAGATTCACCGCCTGCGCAAGCTGTATCCGGACAAGCCGTTCTACGTGGTGGTCGAGGAAATCTGCGCATCGGGCGGCTATTACGTGGCCGCCGCAGCCGACAAGATCTATGTCGACAAGGCCAGTATCGTCGGGTCGATCGGCGTGCTGATGGATGGCTTTGGCTTTACGGGCCTGATGGACAAGGTCGGCGTCCAGCGCCGCCTGTACACGTCCGGCGCCAATAAGGGCATGCTCGATCCGTTCTCGCCGGAAGTGCCACGCCAGAAGGGCTACGCGGAGTCCATGCTCAAGGAGATCCACCAGCAGTTCATCGACGTGGTGAAGGAAGGTCGCGGTGATCGGCTCAAGAACGATCCCGAACTGTTCTCGGGGCTCTTCTGGTCGGGTGAGCGCGCTGTGGAGCTGGGGCTGGCCGATGGCCTGGGTAGCGCGGACTATGTGGCCCGGGACCTGTTCAAGGCCGAGGACATCGTCGACTACACGGTCAAGGAGAACATCGCCGAACGCATGGCCAAGCGCTTCGGCGCGGCTGCTGGATCGGCGGCCATGAAGTTGATGATGATGAGTGCAACCGTGCCTTCGGTGCGGTAATCGGCGCGATGCGCCCATGCAAAAGCCCCCGATTTCCGGGGGCTTTTGTTTTTGTCTTACTGCGCCAGCAGCGAGAAGATCGCGGGGCGCTTGTGCAGGTCGAGCCGGTCGGGGCGCCATGCTGAAATCGGCAGCGTGACGATGGCTTCGGTTGGGAGCGTCAGGTCGACTGCGATCGACAGCAGCGTGGTGCCAGCGCAGTGTTGGCGCAGCGCCTCGAGCAGCGCACCGTTGCGGTAGGGCGTTTCGATCCACACCTGCGTCTGATGCGCCTTGCGCGAGCGCTGTTCGAGTTCACGCAGCTTCTGCGCGCGGACATCGGCGTCGACGGGCAGGTATCCGTTGAACGCGAAGCTCTGGCCGTTCAGACCCGAGCCCATCACGGCGAGCAGGATCGAGCTGGGCCCGACCAGCGGGCGCACGGTGATGCCGCGCGTATGCGCCAGCCGCACCAGGTCCGCGCCGGGGTCGGCCACGGCCGGTACGCCAGCCTCGGAGAGCAGCCCGCCATCGCGGCCCGCGGCAATCGGGTCAAGCAAGGCCGTCAGTGTGTCCGGGCGGGTATTGACGTTCAACTCGCGGATCTCGATCTGCTGGATCGGCTGCGCGAGCGGGGTCGTTTCGCTGAGCTTTTTCAGGAATGCGCGTGCGGTCTTGGCGTTCTCGGCGACGAGGTAGTCGAGCCGCGCCGCGATCTGCTGGACGCCCGCTGGAATCACGTCCATCACGGGGTCGAATTCGTCGCGCTTGCCCAGTGTGTTGGGAATCAGGAACAGGTTACCGGCCATCGGTCAGGCTCCGAAGCATGGATAGCCGACGTGACGCAGCATCCCGGTGAGCGCGATCAGCGGCAGGCCGATCAGCGCGGTCGGATCGTCGGATTCGACGCGCTCGAGCAGCATGATGCCCAGTCCTTCGACTTTGGCGCTGCCGGCGCAGTCATAGGGCGTCTCGAGTCGCAGATAGGCGTCGAGTTCGGCATCGGAAAGGTCGCGGAAAGTGGCGCGTGTCTGGATATCGGCGACCTGGGCCTCGCCGGTGCGCCCATCGAGCAGGCACAGCGCGGAATGGAAAGTGACCGTTCTTCCGCGCATCAACTGGAGCTGCGCCAGCGCCTTGGCATGGGTGCCGGGTTTGCCAATCTGCTGGTCGTCGAGCGTGCAAACCTGGTCGGAGCCGATCACCAGGGCGCCGGCGTGACGCGCGGCAATCGCTTCCGCCTTGAGGCGGGACAGGCGCAATGCCGTGGCGGCAGGACGTTCATCGGCCAGGGGTGTTTCGTCGATATCCGGCGTGGCAACCTCGAACGGGATGCGCAGGCGCGACAGCAATTCGCGCCGGTAGGGGGAGCTCGACCCGAGAATCAAGGCAGGGCGGGTGTCGGAAGACATATTGTTAACAGAGAGCAGAGAGGCAGAAGCTGTGGTGAGCGGCGTACAGCTTGTATACTTTGACCGCTTCGGGTTTTTCAACGTATAATCGCGCGTTTAGCTGCACAGGCACGCACGTTGCCGGGATTTGTGTGGCAGACAAGGCATTTTGAGCGATTCAGCCCGTATGAGTCAGCTAACCCAGCCCGTGGCGTCCGCCGGGGCATTCGATCTGCGCGAAACCGATCTCTTCGCCTTCTGCCGTAAGGGCAGCAATGCGGCGGGGGATGTGGCCACGCGCGATTTGCCGCGCATCTTAGCCGAGACGGCTGCCGATGCGCCAGCTTCGGCGCCGGACGAGACATTCCACTATATGGTGGCAGGTTCCGTCCGCGATGAGGCGGTGGAGCCCGGCGCGCCGGTCGTGCAGCGACTGTTTCTCGATGTGGCGGTCAACGGACGTGTCTGGCTGGATTGCCAGCGGTGTCTCGGGGTGTACGCCGAGCCGATCGCCACGAAAATGTGCTTTGAAGTGGTGGTCAGTGAAGCGGCCGCCGAAGCGGCGCCAATGGATGACGACGAAACCGATGTCATTGTCGGTTCGAAGAAATTCTCGGTGCTGGAACTGATTGAAGATGAGGTGCTGTTGGCATTGCCGACAGCGCCGAAGCACGCGGTCTGTCCGTCGGTGCACGAGTCGCTCGTGACCGGCGCGGACGGCGAGGTGGAGCCAGAGGCGCCACCTGAGGAAGAAAAGCGGCCGTCGCCCTTCGCGGCGCTGGCCAGCCTGAAGACGAAGCATTGACGCCGCGGAAGCGGCACGGCAAGCGTCTTTTCGGTAGCAGTTGAAGCATCCGGCCGGGCCCCGGCTACGCCTTGCGCAGGATGCGTGTGTTAATATCGCAAAATTCTCGAAGGAGTCATCATGGCTGTTCAACAGAACAAGAAGTCGCCGTCCAAGCGCGGCATGCATCGTTCGCACGACCATCTGTCGGTCGCGCCGCTGGCTGTCGAGCCGACCACCGGCGAAACCCACCTGCGTCACCACGTGAGCCCGAACGGCTACTATCGTGGTCGCAAGGTCATCAAGACCAAGAACGACTGACCAAGTCGTCTGGCGTGACCAAGTGTCCCGCTCGCGCACGTTGTCAGGTGTAAAACAGGAAAGCGGCAAGCTCGTTGCCGCTTTTTTGTTGGGCGCTCGGCTCCCGCACCGCAACGTATTCGCGCGTCCGGCTGATTGCGTCCCCGCAGCCCCAGGCGACGGGTGCCGGCGCGCTTTCCGTATCAGGAAATAATGACGATCAAGCTCGCTATCGACTGCATGGGCGGCGATCACGGCGTATCCGTGACGGTGCCGGCGGCGATCAGTTTTCTTTCCAGTCACGACGACGCCGAGATGATCCTGGTCGGCTTGCCCGACGCTATCGGCGCGCAGCTCAAAAAGCTGCATGCAACGGATCATCCGCGTGTGACCGTCGTGCCGGCAACCGAGGTCATCACCATGGATGACCCGGTGGAAGTGGCGCTGCGCAAGAAGAAGGATTCTTCGATGCGCGTGGCCGCCACGCAGGTCAAGGAAGGCAAGGCCGATGCCTGCATCTCCGCCGGCAACACCGGCGCGCTGATGGCGGTGTCGCGCTATGTGCTCAAAACGCTCGAAGGTATCGAGCGCCCGGCTATCGCCACCACGATTCCCAATGAACAAGGCTGGGGCACCACGGTGCTCGACCTCGGCGCGAATGCCGATTGCGAGCCCGGACACCTGCTGCAGTTCGCGCGTATGGCCGATGCCATGGTGTCGGTGGTGGATCACAAGGAGCACCCGACCGTCGGGCTGCTCAATATCGGCGAGGAAGTGATCAAGGGCAACGAGGTGGTCAAGGCCGCCGGCGAGTTGCTGCGTGCTTCCGAACTAAACTTCTACGGCAACGTGGAAGGCAATGACATCTTCAAGGGTACGACCGATATCGTCGTTTGTGACGGTTTCGTTGGCAATGTGGCGCTCAAGAGCACAGAGGGCCTCGCGAAGATGATCGGCAGTATGATCAAGGAAGAATTCACGCGTTCGTGGTTCACGAAGCTGCTGGCGGTGGTGGCCATGCCGGTGCTGTCTCGCCTGGCGCGACGGCTCGATCCGGCCCGCTATAACGGCGCTTCCCTGCTGGGCCTGCGTGGGCTCGTGATCAAGAGCCACGGCTCGGCTGATGCCCATTCTTTTGAGTGGGCCATCAAACGCGGGTATGATGCCGCCAGAAATGGCGTCATCGAACGCATAGCAAGGGCATTCGCTCACAAGTCAGGTGCCGGTGGCGCCGCGACGGGCAGCCCGGAGACAGACGCACCGAACCCACATCCCGATTCTCGCGCCGCCTGAGGCCGCTTGCCCGCTGCGGCGGGCAGCCTGCGCGACCGCGCACAGGGCGACCCGGTGAGCATCACGATCCGACACGACATGACCAAGTACGCAAAAATCATCGGTACAGGGAGCTATCTGCCTCCTCGGCGCGTCACGAACGCCGACCTGGCGGCTCAGCTTGCCGAGAAGGGCATCGAGACTAGCGACGAGTGGATCGTCTCGCGCAGCGGCATCTCGGCGCGTTACTGGGCCGAGCCCGATGTCACGTCGAGCGACCTGGCCGTCAAGGCGGCCGAACGGGCGATCGAGGCGGCCGGTATCGACCGCCAGGACATCGACCTGATCATCGTCGCCACGTCCACGCCCGACTACGTTTTCCCGAGCGCCGCTTGCCTCGTGCAGCAGAAGCTCGGCATCACCAACCAATGCGCGGCATTCGACCTGCAGGCCGTCTGCTCCGGCTTTGTCTATGCGCTGGCCACGGCGGACAAGTTTATCCGCAGCGGCTCGCACAAGAATGTGCTCGTGATCGGCTCCGAGGTGTTCTCGCGCATTCTGGACTTCAACGATCGCACCACCTGCGTGCTATTTGGCGATGGCGCCGGTGCGGTGGTCCTGACCGCGTCCGATGAGCCGGGCATCCTGTCCACGGCCATGCATTCGGACGGTAGCCACGTGGGCATCCTTTGCGTGCCGGGCAATGTGTCCGGTGGCGCGATCACCGGCAATGCGTTCCTGCATATGGACGGACAAGCTGTGTTCAAGCTGGCTGTGACCGTGCTCGACAAGGTCGCGCGCGAAGCCATCACGGCGGCCGAGATGCAGGCCGACGAGATCGATTGGTTGATCCCGCACCAGGCCAACATCCGCATCATGCAGGGCACGGCCAAGAAGCTCGGCCTGCCGAGTGAGCGCATGATTGCCACCGTGCATGAGCACGGCAATACCTCCGCCGCTTCGATTCCGCTGGCGCTCGACGTCGCGGTACGCGATGGCCGCATCAAGCCCGGGCAGACCGTGCTGATGGAGGGTGTGGGTGGCGGCTTTACCTGGGGCGCGGTGCTGCTGCGCATGTAAGATGCGGCCGGCGCGCGGCGCGTAGAACGCGGTGCGCCAGTCGACAAGATGAATTGCTAGGACTGGATTTCAGATGAAATTCGCATTTGTTTTCCCCGGACAGGGTTCGCAGTCGGTCGGCATGCTCAATGCCTTTGTCGATAACCCGATGGTGCGCGCCACGCTTGAAGAAGCTTCGACGGCGCTGGGCCAGGACATCGGCAAGCTGATTGCGGAAGGTCCGGCCGAAGAGCTGAACCTGACGACCAACACGCAGCCCGTGATGCTGACGGCCGCAGTGGCCGTGTACCGCGCATGGCTCGACGCCGGTGGTCCGGCTCCGGCACTGGTTGCAGGCCATAGCCTGGGCGAGTACTCGGCGCTGGTGGCCGCAGGGGTGATCCCTTTTGCCGAGGCGGTGCCGCTGGTTCGCTTCCGTGCCCAGGCGATGCAGGAAGCGGTGCCGGTGGGCGAGGGCGGCATGGCCGCGATCCTTGGCCTGTCGGACGATGACGTGCGCGCCGCGTGCGCCGAGGCTGCGGCGGCAGGCGCTGGCGTGGTCGAGGCTGTCAACTTCAATGCCCCGTCGCAGGTGGTGATCGCCGGCAACAAGGGCGCCGTGGAAAAGGCCTGCGAGATTGCCAAGGCGAAGGGCGCCAAGCGCGCGCTGCCGCTGCCGGTGTCCGCCCCGTTCCACTCGTCGCTGCTCAAGCCTGCATCGGATCGCCTGCGCGACCGCATGGCTGGCCTGTCGTTCTCGGCACCGGCCATTCCGCTGGTGAACAATGTCGACGTGGCAATCATCAATGATCCGGCTCAGATCAAGGACGCGCTTGTTCGTCAGGCAGCCGCTCCGGTACGCTGGGTCGAGTGCGTGCAGAAGATGGCCGCCGAGGGCGTGACACACGTGATCGAGTGCGGTCCGGGTAAAGTGCTGGCCGGTATGACCAAGCGCATCGACGGCAACCTCGTTGGTGGTGCAATCTTTGATCCGGCGTCGCTGCAGGAAACGCTGGCGCTGCTGAAGTAAGACCAAGGAACAAACGCAACATGAGCAAGACTCTGGAGAATCAGGTCGCACTGGTGACCGGCGCATCGCGCGGGATCGGCCGTGCCATCGCGCTGGAGCTCGCACGGCAGGGCGCAACGGTGATCGGTACCGCCACGAGTGAGTCGGGCGCTGCTGGCATCAGCGAGTACCTGGCGGGCGAAGGCCTGAAGGGCAGCGGTGTGGTGCTGAACGTCAACGACGCGGCGCGCTGCGAGGCAGTGATCGACGAGATCATCAAGGCGAATGGCGGTCTGAACGTGTTGGTCAACAACGCCGGCATTACGCAGGATCAGTTGGCCATGCGCATGAAAGACGAGGATTGGAGCGCCGTCATCGACACGAACCTGACGGCCGTGTTCCGTCTGGCCCGTGCCGTGCTGCGCCCGATGATGAAGGCCCGTGGCGGCCGCATCATCAACATCACCTCGGTGGTCGGCTCCACCGGTAACCCCGGTCAGATGAACTACGCTGCGGCGAAGGCTGGTGTCGAGGGCATGACGCGCGCGCTGGCCGCCGAAATCGGCAGCCGCAACGTCACCGTCAACTGCGTGGCCCCCGGATTCATCGATACCGACATGACCAAGGTGCTGTCGGAAGAGCAGCATGCGGCGCTGAAGACCCGGATTCCTCTGGGTCGTCTTGGCCAGCCGGAAGACATCGCCAATGCGGTGGCGTTCCTGGCTGGTCCGCAGGCCGCCTACATCACGGGCACTACGCTGCACGTGAACGGCGGGATGTACATGAATTGATGGTTCCGCCCGGGATCGGTTTCGAGGGAGAAGCCGAAAGAAGCCGGGCGAAGCTGTTGTTTTTCAAACCAAACGGGCGTGATTCTTGCAAAGCTTGGCAGGCGGATTTTTTGTGGTCCAAACCTGCTAAAATGCGCCCACTTTTTGTCGAACTTCCCTGGAGGGTTACATGGACAATATCGAACAACGCGTCAAGAAAATCGTTGCTGAGCAGCTTGGCGTGGCCGAGGCAGACATCAAGAACGAATCGTCGTTCGTGAACGATCTCGGTGCGGACTCGCTGGACACGGTTGAACTCGTGATGGCGTTGGAAGATGAATTCGGCATGGAAATTCCCGATGAGGAAGCCGAAAAGATCACGACCGTGCAACAAGCTATTGACTACGCTACCGCGCACGTCAAGGCTTAAGCCGTCGTCTTCATATTCCGAGCCACAGAAGGCAGGTCGGCGGGGCCGTTACGGTCCTGTCACGCTGTTTTCTGTGGCTTTCGTCTGTTCGACGAAGCAGAATCGGAATGATCTCAGCCGCTTCCTTTCGCAAGGAATCACTTCCTATCGGCAGGAGCAGCGAGATCCTGAATCAATCCAATTCCGCTTCACGTACTCGTAGGAAAAAATAGTGAGCCGTCGTCGCGTCGTCGTCACTGGGCTTGGCCTTGTGTCTCCCGTCGGAAACACGGTTGCCGAAGGCTGGGCCAATCTGGTTGCCGGCAAGTCCGGCATCGCCACCATCACCAAGTTCGATCACTCTCCCTTTGCTGTGCATTTTGCGGGCGAAGTGAAGGGCTTCAATGCCGAGGATTACATCCCCGCCAAGGAAGCCCGGAACATGGATACCTTCATCCATTTCGGCATCGCCGCCGGTTCGCAGGCGCTCAAGGACAGCGGCCTGGAAGTGACCGAGGCCAACGCCGAGCGCATCGGTGTGCTGGTGGGCTCGGGTATTGGCGGGCTGCCGATGATCGAAGATACGCAGATGACGCTGGCCGAACGCGGCCCGCGCCGGATCTCGCCGTTCTTCGTGCCGGGTTCGATCATCAATATGATCTCCGGCCACCTGTCGATCATTCACGGCCTCAAGGGCCCGAACCTGGCTGCGGTGACGGCCTGCACAACCGGGCTGCACAGCATCGGCCTGGCTGCGCGTCTGATTCAGGCGGGTGACTGCGATGCGATGCTGGCTGGCGGAGCAGAGTCGACGGTGTCGCCGCTCGGCATCGGCGGTTTTGCGGCAGCGCGCGCGCTTTCCACTCGCAACGATGACCCCGCCGCGGCGTCGCGTCCGTGGGACAAGGACCGCGACGGCTTCGTGCTGGGCGAGGGTGCCGGCGTGATGATGCTCGAGGAGTATGAGTCGGCCAAGGCGCGCGGCGCGCGAATCTATGCTGAGCTCATCGGCTTCGGCATGAGCGGTGACGCGTTCCACATGACGGCGCCGAACACCGACGGTCCGCGCCGCTGCATGGTCGCTGCGATCAAGGATGCCGGAATCAATCCGGGCGAAGTGCAGTACCTCAACGCGCATGGCACCTCGACGCCGCTGGGTGACAAGAACGAGACCGATGCCGTCAAGCTGGCATTCGGTGATCACGCCTACAAGATGGTGGTCAACTCGACGAAGTCGATGACCGGTCACTTGCTGGGTGGCGCTGGGGGCCTGGAGTCGGTGTTCACGGTTCTGGCGATTCACAATCAGATCTCGCCGCCGACCATCAACATCTTCAATCAAGATCCCGAGTGTGATCTCGATTACGTCGCCAATACGGCACGAGACATGAAGATTGATGTTGCCGTGAAGAACAACTTCGGCTTCGGCGGTACCAACGGTACGCTTGTCTTCCGCCGCGTCTGATATCGCGCGCGTTTCGCATGAAACGGGGCCGGCTGGTGACAGCGGCCCCCGTCCCATCCTGTACTCCCCGGCATTTCCCCGAATCTCTGGGTTGCACGCAGGTGCAACCGTGTTCGTGGCCAGGCGGAACCTTATTGCGCAGTTGTGGTCACAGAATGCGCTCCGCGACACCCGAAATCGCCTGGATCGTAGGTAAAATACAACGCTTGTCTTGACGACGAAACCAAGAGATACACTGCAGCAGGTGAACTATTCGTGAGTGAACGCGAAGCCGATCAGCTTCTAGTTGAACGCGTCCAGCAGGGCGACAAACGGGCCTTTGAGTTGCTGGTGACCAAATATCACCGCAAGATCATCCGCCTGATCTCCCGCCTTGTCCGAGACCCCGCCGAAGTGGAGGATGTGGCGCAAGATGCCTTTATCAAGGCATATCGCGCGCTGCCCCAGTTCCGGGGCGAATCCGCTTTCTACACGTGGCTGTACCGGATCGCCGTCAACACGGCCAAGAACTACCTGGCTACCCAGGGACGGCGGCCGGAAGCGTCCAGCGATATCGATGCCGAAGAGGCTGAAACTTTTGCGGACGGTGAGCAACTAAGGGATATCAATACGCCGGAGTCGATGCTCCACACGCGCCAGGTTGCCGATACGGTGAACCGCGCCATGGAGGCATTGCCGGAAGAATTACGCACCGCCATTACGCTGCGCGAGATCGAAGGCCTCAGCTATGAGGAGATCGCGGAGGCGATGGGGTGTCCGATCGGTACGGTGCGCTCGCGGATTTTCCGGGCGCGCGAAGCGATCGCCGAGAAGTTGCGCCCGCTGCTGGGAACGGCAGAGGGCAAACGGTGGTAGGGGATGTCAGCAGGATGCTGGTGTCTCTCAGTTTGAATGTCGTGCAGCCAGCGTTGCAGCCTATTCCTGCATCGATAAACGACAAGCAGTAGTGACGGGATTTATCGGTGTTCGATGGAATTTCTTGGGGTTGGAAATGGGTCAGGCTCATAAGCAGTCGGTTCATGTAATGGAAGCCGCGGAGCAGATTTCCGCATTGATGGACGGCGAGCTGGCGCCGCACGACGTGGATGCCGCGCTCGGCCTTGCCAAAGGCGACGCTGGTATGGCCGACTGGTCGATGTACCAGTTGATCGGCGATGCGATGCGTTCGGAAGAGTTGACGCACGCAGGGTCGACCGAAGCCTTCCTCTCCCGATTCTCCGCGCAGCTTGAAGCCGAGCCACATGTGCTGGTGCCGGCTGTCGCGCAGGCTGGCCGTCATCGCCTGCTGGTGCGTCCATCGTGGGTGCGCCGTGTGGTGCCCGGTACCGCGATTGCTGCCGCGGTGGCTGCTGTGAGCTGGGTCGTGGTTCCGCAGATGCGCGGGCCAGGCGGTGTGGGCGCTCCGGATGCTGTGGTTGCAAGCGTCGAGCAACCGGCCGGTGCGACGGTAAAGGCTGGCGTTGCTGCGCCGGCGGCCGCGGGTTCGATCATGGCGGTCTCCGCCGATAGTGCCCAGATGATTCGCGATCCCCGTCTCGATGAATATCTGCGTGCCCATCGCACGTCGGTCGCAACCGATGCCTTTGTGCCGACCATGCGTACGGTGGTGAATGGTGTCAACTTCTCTCAGGACAATTCGCAGGAATAATGCCGGACATGCATAAAGGACCGTCGCTCGCCAATGCAGCGGGCGTACACGGAAAGAAGGGCCTGCGGAGGTCCTTTTTTCTGGCCTTATGTCTGACCGCTGCCGCCGCGACTGCGCAGCCGTCTGACTCCACGCTGAACCGCCGTGACGCCACGGCGTGGCTGAACAAGATCCATCGTGCTGCCCAGCGGGAGAACTACGTTGGTACGCTGATTTATCAGCGCGGCAGCATCATCCATGCGTCGCGGATCCAGCATTACAGCGATCTCGTACACAACGAGTACGAACGACTGGAAACGTTGGACGGCAAACCGCGCGAGGTGCTGCGCCAGAATGATGTGGTTCACAGTCTGATTCCCGAGGCCAAGCTTGTGGTCGTGGAGAAGCAGGAGGCCAAGGACCGCTTCCCGGCGCTGCTGGCGACGAACAAGAGCGACGTACTCGACCTGTACGACATGCACAAGCTGCCGGCCGAACGCGTCGCCGGCGTCGAGTGCGAGGTCTTCTCGCTGGACCCTCACGACACGGCACGTTACGCGGTGCGGTTGTGGGCCGACAGGAATTCGGGCCTGCTGATGCGCGCGCAGACGATCGGCGAAGGCGGCAAGGTACTTGAGCAGGTCGCATTCTCGCAGGTCGATATCGGCGTTCCTTCGGACAAGCAGCGCATCCTCAATGCGATCAAGGGCGCGAGCTCCTGGAGTCATTACGAGGTTACCTATCAGCCTGCCAGCATCGCCGACGAAGGCTGGTCGATCAACACGCCGATCAAGGGCTTTCAGAAGATCCGGGAAGTACGCCGCCCACTGGGCGAGTTGCATGCCCCGACCGCGGCCAACAAGGCCGGGCAGGTCTTCGAAGTACTGCAGGTCGTCTACAGTGATGGCCTGACGGGGCTTTCGGTCTTCATCGAGCCCGTATCCGAGCAGCGTGCCCGCCGCGAGGGCGTGGCGTCGCTCGGTGCCACCCAGGTCGTGGTACGGCGCGTGGCCGATTTCTGGATTACCGTGGTCGGCGAAGTGCCTGCTTCTACGGTGAGGCAGTTTGCGGCTGGCGTGGAATACCGCCCGCCCAAAGCGGTACACTGACCGAAATTGGTCCGGCGGCGGTGGAGTGGCAGTCCCGCAACACCGCCAGGCAGTACGCTTTGCAGGCGTCCCCCGGCCTTATGCGCTGTGAAGCGCTGTGAAGCATCCGTTTCTCGCTGATCTCCCGGGAGTTTTGTCGATGATTTCCAGATCTCCAGCCCTGGCAAGGGTCGTGGTCATGGTGGCCATGCTCGTGTTCGGTCCGGCTGTTTCCGAATTGGGGCACGCTCAGGCGGCGGCCCAGAACTACAACCTGCCCGACTTTACCGACCTGGTCGAGAAGGTGAGTCCGGCGGTTGTGAATATCCGCACGACAGAGCGCGTGCGCTCGCGTGGCGGCAATTCTCCCGATGACGACGAAATGGCGGAGTTCTTCCGTCGCTTCTTCGGCGTGCCGATGCCCGGAACGCCGGGACAGCCGCGCCGTGGCCAGCCTCCGCAAGGACAGGGCCAAAGTCAGGGGCAGGGCGAAGAGATGAGCCGGGGCGTGGGTTCCGGTTTCATCATCAGCCAGGATGGCTACGTGATGACGAACGCCCACGTGGTGGCAGAGGCCGACACGATCTACGTGACGCTGCCTGACAAGCGCGAATTCAAGGCCAAGCTGATTGGTGCGGACAAGCGTACCGACGTGGCGCTGCTCAAGATCGATGCAACGGGTCTGCCACGCCTGCCGCTCGGGGATTCGGACAAGGTCCGCACCGGCGAGTGGGTATTGGCCATTGGTTCGCCGTTCGGGCTGGACAGCAGCGTGACCGCCGGTATCGTATCGGCCAAGGCGCGCGACACCGGCGACTACCTGCCGCTTATCCAGACTGACGTGGCGGTGAACCCTGGTAATTCGGGTGGTCCGCTGATCAACCTGCGCGGCGAAGTCATCGGCATCAATTCGCAGATCTACAGCCGCAGCGGTGGTTATATGGGCATTTCGTTCGCGACCCCGATCGACGAAGCGATGCGTGTGACCGAGCAACTGAAGGCGACTGGCAAGGTGACGCGTGGGCGGATCGCCGTGGCGATTGGCGATGTGACCAAGGAAGTGGCGGACTCGCTGGGCCTTGGGCGCACTCGCGGCGCGCTGGTTGGCAGCGTCGAGCCGGGCGGCCCTGCCGAAAAGGCCGGTATCGAGGCGGGCGACATCATCCTGAAGTACAACGGCCGGGATATTGAGAAGGCTGCGGATCTGCCGCGGATGGTCGGAGACACCAAGCCGGGTACGCGCGTGCCGATGCAGGTGTGGCGCAAGGGGCAGACGCGAGAGGTAATGATCACGGTGGCGGAGCTTGAGCCCGACACCCCTCGCGCCACGCCGCGCCGCGGCGACAAGCGCGGCGGAGGTACCGAAGAGGCACCCGCGCCGAAGCCGAATGCACTGGGCCTGATCGTCAACGACATCCCCGAGGCGCGGATGCGCGAGCTCAAGCTGAAGTCAGGGGTGGAGGTCGACACGGTTGATGGTCCGGCCGCCCGTGCCGGAATCCGTCCGGGCGACATCATCCTGCGACTCGGCGATACCGACGTGACCAGTGCGAGGCAGTTCAACGATCTCGTCAAGGGACTGGACAAGAACAAGATGGCTGCCGTGTTCGTGCGCCGCGGCGATGCTACCCAGGTGCTGACGCTGCGTCCTAATCAGACGCGCTGACCAGGCCCTGGATCGAGGCTTCAAACAATCGCGCCGGACAAGTTCCGGCGCGATTGTTTCGTAATGGGTGCGTCAAGCGCCATTTTGACGCGCCGCGCCCCGCGCCGCCCGAGTTCAATTCGCGGACGGAAGTCCTTGAAAATCCGGTAAAATCGCGGATTGGCGCGAGCTCCGCGCGCCCCAACTTTTTTGCTCCCGCGCCCGACAGATCTACCCATGAGCGCGCCGGTGCTTCCCAGAACGTTAGATGGACCACATTCGTAATTTCTCGATCATTGCCCACATCGACCATGGTAAATCCACCTTGGCCGACCGGATCATTCAGCGCTGTGGCGGGCTGTCCGATCGCGAAATGGAAGCGCAGGTGCTCGATTCGATGGATATCGAGAAGGAGCGGGGCATCACGATCAAGGCCCAGACCGCCGCGCTGAGCTACAAGGCGCGCGACGGCCAGGTCTACAACCTGAATCTGATCGATACGCCGGGACACGTCGACTTCAGCTACGAAGTCAGCCGCTCCCTGTCCGCATGCGAAGGCGCGCTGCTAGTGGTCGACGCTTCGCAGGGCGTGGAAGCCCAGACCGTTGCCAACTGCTACACGGCCATCGAACTGGGCGTCGAAGTCGTGCCCGTGCTGAACAAGATCGATCTGCCGCAGGCCGACCCGGCCAATGCGATCCAGGAGATCGAGGACGTGATCGGCATCGACGCACAGGACGCCACGCCGTGCTCGGCCAAGACCGGCCAGGGCGTGGAAGACGTGATCGAGGCGCTGATCGCCAAGGTTCCGCCCCCCAAGGGTGACGTCGCCGCGCCGCTACAGGCGCTGATCATCGATTCCTGGTTCGACAACTACGTTGGCGTGGTGATGCTGGTGCGCGTGGTCAACGGCACGCTTCGCCCCAAGGACAAGGTTCTGCTGATGGCCACCGGCGCCCAGCATCTGGTGGAGCAGGTCGGTGTGTTCTCGCCGAAGTCGATCCAGCGAGATGAGCTGACGGCGGGGCAGGTGGGTTTCGTGATTGCCGGCATCAAGGAGTTGAAGGCAGCCAAAGTTGGCGACACGATCACCACTATGACGCGCCGCGCCGAAGCGCCGCTGCCGGGCTTCAAGGAAGTCAAGCCGCAGGTGTTCGCGGGGCTGTACCCCGTGGAATCGAATCAGTACGAGGCCCTGCGCGAATCGCTCGAGAAGCTGCGTCTGAACGATGCATCGCTGCAGTTCGAGCCGGAAGTCTCGCAGGCACTCGGCTTCGGTTTCCGCTGCGGCTTCCTGGGTCTGCTGCACATGGAGATCGTGCAGGAGCGTCTGGAGCGTGAATTCGACATGGACCTGATCACGACCGCGCCGACCGTGGTCTATCAGGTTCAGCAGCGTGATGGCACGGTGTTGACCGTCGAGAACCCGGCCAAGATGCCCGATCCGAGCAAGATCGAAGCCATTCTCGAGCCGATCGTCACGGTCAATCTGTATATGCCGCAGGATTATGTCGGCTCGGTGATGACGCTGTGCACGCAGAAGCGGGGCGCGCAGATCAATATGAGCTATCACGGCAAGCAAGTGCAGCTCACGTACGAGATCCCGATGGCGGAAATCGTGATGGATTTCTTCGATCGCCTGAAGTCGGTATCGCGCGGCTACGCATCAATGGATTACGAGTTCAAGGAATACCGGCAGTCGGATGTGGTGAAGGTGGATATCTTGATCAACAGCGACAAGGTCGATGCCTTGTCCGTGATCGTGCACCGTTCAAACTCGCAGTATCGCGGTCGCGAGGTGGCGGCCAAGATGCGCGAGATCATCCCGCGTCAGATGTACGACGTGGCCATCCAGGCCGCCATCGGCTCGAATATCATCGCGCGCGAGAACGTGAAAGCGCTGCGCAAGAACGTGCTGGCCAAATGCTACGGCGGCGATATCAGCCGGAAGAAGAAGCTGCTGGAAAAGCAGAAAGCAGGCAAGAAGCGGATGAAGCAGGTGGGGACCGTCGAAATCCCGCAGGAGGCCTTCCTGGCGATCCTGCAGGTGGACGACAAGTAAGCGCGCCCCAGCGACGACACAACATCGACATCACTTGAAGCCGTTATGAATTTTGCACTGATACTTTTTGTGCTGGTGGTCATCACAGGCATAGCCTGGGTCGCGGACAAGCTGGTGTTCGAGCGACAGCGCCGGAGCGTGGCGCAACTCGCGCTGGCCGAATTCGATGCGCGTCGTAATGACATGCAGTCGATGCAGGGCGGCGCAGACATCGATCGCTCGCGTGCGCGTCTGGCGGAAGAGAAGCTGCGCCAACCGTGGTGGCTGGAATATTCGGCGAGCTTCTTCCCGGTGATCCTGGCGGTGTTCGTGCTGCGCTCGTTCGTGGTGGAGCCGTTCAAGATTCCGTCGGGATCGATGATCCCCACGCTACTGATTGGCGACTTCATCCTGGTCAACAAGTACGACTATGGCATTCGTCTGCCGGTCGTGAACAAGAAGATCATCAGCCTCGGCGAGCCCCAGCGCGGCGATGTCATGGTGTTCCGCTATCCGCGGGACGAGTCGCTCGACTACATCAAGCGCGTGATCGGCGTACCGGGCGATGTGGTGCAGTACGAAAACAAGAAGCTGACGATCAATGGTAAGCCGGCCGAGTACAGCCCGCTGCCGGATTATCTCGACGAAGAACGTCTGGCGTACTCGAAGCATTTTGTCGAGAAGTTGCCGGGAGGTCCCCAGCACGGCATCCTGAATGACAATGATCGCCCCGCCTTTGTGGCCGGTGCCGATCCCGATTTTCCGTTCCGCGAAAACTGCACTTACAATCAGCAGGGCGTGACGTGTAAAGTGCCGGAAGGTCACTATTTTGTAATGGGTGACAACCGGGATAACAGCCTGGATTCCAGATACTGGGGGTTCGTGCCTGATCAGAATATCGTGGGCAAGGCGTTCCTGATCTGGATGAATCTGGGTAATTTCGGGCGCGTGGGGTCGTTCAAGTAACGCTCATACGGTTTCACGCGGCGCAAGACACTCAAAAAGAGGGAAGCGCAACATGGGTCAAAAGCGGTTGGGTTCTCCGGGGCGAGTTCGTTTCGATGTGATTCATCGGGCGCGTGGATTCTCGCTGGGATCGTTGCTTGTCGTTGTCATCATTGTGGGGGCGGTCGCCGTACCGGCGTTGAAGGTAATTCCAAGCCTGATCGAGTATTTCTCCATCAAGCGCGCCGTCAACTATGCCAAGGGTACTGGTACCAAACGTAGTGACGTCGCAGCCAGTTTCGACAAACAGGCCGCGATTGATCGCATTTCATCGCTCAAGGGCGAGGATCTGGATATTGAAGAGGACGAAACCGGGCGGATCCGCGCGGTCGGCTTCGAGTACCGGACCGAAGTTCAGATTTATGGTCCGTTGAGTTTTTTGATTACCTACTCGGGAACGCAGTAACGACATGACCCTCGACGCCTTGCAGCAACGTCTCGGCTACCGATTCAGCAAGCCCGAATTGCTGCAGCAGGCGCTCACGCATCGCAGCCATAGCGCCCAGCACAACGAGCGCCTGGAATTCCTGGGCGACTCGGTATTGAACTGCGCCGTGGCCGATATGCTCTTTGGCATGTTTGGCAAGCTCGACGAAGGCGATCTTTCACGGGTGCGGGCCAATCTGGTCAAGCAGCAGGCGCTCTACGAGATCGCCCAGATGCTGCAGCTTTCCGATGCGCTGCGTCTGGGTGAAGGCGAGCTGAAGAGTGGTGGTTTCCGCCGCCCCTCGATTCTTGCCGATGCGCTCGAGGCTATCGTTGGTGCCGTGTTTCTTGATGCGGGGTTCGACGCGGCACGCGCGTTGATCCGCAAGCTGTATATTCCGATCCTGGAGCAGGTGGACCCACGCACGCTGGGCAAGGACGCCAAGACGCTGCTCCAGGAGTATCTGCAGGGCCACAAGATTGCCCTGCCGCAATACAACGTCATCGCCACGCACGGTGCGGCGCACAGCCAGCAATTTGAAGTCGAATGCATCGTGCCTAAACTGGAGGTGCGCGTGTTCGGGACCGGCGCGTCGCGTCGCGCCGCCGAACAGGCCGCGGCCAAGCTCGCGCTCGACGAAGTCCAGAAGCTCGTGCCGCAGTTGCTCAAGCGCAGCCGTGCCGAACGTACGGGCAAGACGCGCAAGCAGCCGGTGCCGCCCGATCCCCAGTTGTCTCTCAGGTTGAAGGAATGACCGATTCTCTCCCTCCGCAGCAAGATGCGGCGGAACCCTCAGGTGCCGTGGCATTTCGCTGCGGCACGGTGGCCATCGTTGGCCGTCCGAATGTTGGCAAGTCCACGCTGATGAACGCGCTGGTCGGCCAGAAGATCAGCATCACGTCACGCAAGGCGCAGACCACGCGGCATCGTATCGTCGGTATTCAGACGACCGATGATACCCAGTATGTGTTCGCGGATACACCTGGTTTCCAGACCCGCCACGCCAGCGCGCTGAACCGTTCCCTGAACCGCGCCGTGACGTCGACGCTGTCGTCGGTCGATATCGTGCTGTTTGTCGTCGAAGCCGGCTATTTCGGCCCCGATGACGAGAAGGTGCTGTCGCTGCTCCCCAAGAACGTTCCGGTGCTGCTGGTCTGCAACAAGCTTGACCGAATCGGCGAAGGCCGCAGCGAAGTCATGATGCCGTTCCTCGAGCAGATGGGGCAGCGCTTCCCGTTCCGGGAGGTGGTGCCGATGTCGGCCAAGACGCACGATCATATCCAGCGTCTGCTGGCGATCATTCGGCCGTATCTGCCGGAAGGCGAGCCGATGTACGACGTCGATGCAATGACCGATCGCAGCGAGCGCTTCCTGGCGTCCGAGATCATCCGCGAAAAGGTGTTCCGCTGGACCGGCGACGAACTGCCTTACACCAGCACCGTCGTGATCGACAAATTCGAGACCGAAGGGCGCCTGCGCAGGATTTTCGCGACGATCCTGGTCGAACGCGACGCGCACAAGGCGATGATCATCGGCAACAAGGGCGCCAAGCTCAAGCAGATCTCCACCGAGGCACGCCTGGATATGGAGAAGCTGTTCGATGGCAAGGTCTACCTGGAGATGTGGATCAAGGTCAAGAGCGGCTGGGCCGATAACGAAGCCAGACTGCGCGCTTACGGCTACGAGTGAGCAAGATGCCTGACGTGCGCCGCGCTGCCGCGCCGCGTGCGCGCAGTGCCGACCCGATTGCCGAGGAAGCCGCGGAGCTGCTGGGGTCTGGCGCGGTACCTGCCATGAACGCGGCGGTCAGCCCCTCGGTGGCAGCCGGCCGCGAAATGATGGATCGCGCGATGCGTATCGTTCCGGCTCGCTCGGAACTGCGCGTCACCAATGAGGCGGGCTTCGTGCTTCATGCGCATCCTTATCGCGAAACCAGTCTGGTTCTCGATGTCTTCACGCGCGATCACGGTCGCGTGGCCATGGTTGCGAAAGGGGCCAAACGGCCGCATTCCGCACTGCGCGCGGTGCTGCAGCATTTTCATCCGATCGCCCTGTCCTGGACCGGCCGCGGCGAGGTCAAGACGCTGACCAAGGCGGAATACGTGGGCGGCATGCTGCCGCTTTCCGGCGACGCGCTGCTTTCCGGCTTCTACCTGAACGAACTGCTGCTGCGATTCTGCCCGCGTGAGGACGCGCATCCGGCCTTGTTCCGCCACTACATGGTGACGCTGACACGCCTGTCGCATGGCGAGCCGGCCAGCTTCGTATTGCGCAGCTTCGAGCGGGTGTTGCTGCAGGAGACTGGTTTTGCGGTAGCGTTCGATCAGTGCCTCAGATCGGACGAACGGGTGCAGCCAGGGCTCGATTACGTCTACCAGCCCGAGCGTGGGGTGCGGCGTGCGCATGCGTCAGATCCATCGAGCTGGCCCGTGGTGTCGGGACAGACGCTGCTGGATATGGCGCAGGATGATTACTCGCGCGCGCAGACCGTTTCGCAAAGCCGCGCACTGATGCGGTTCCTGCTGCATTATTATTTGCAGGGTGCGCCACTGAAGACGCGCCAGATCCTGATCGATCTGCAGTACCTTTGATATCCCAATTCTCCTGAGAGAAGCCGGCATGATTTTCCACGCGAACCCCGGTGTCATTGACCTCGGGGTCAATATCGACCACGTGGCCACGCTGCGCAACGCGCGCGGCACGGTGTATCCCGATCCGATCCAGGCAGCGCTGCAGGCCGAGGAGGCCGGCGCGGACCTGATCACGCTGCATCTGCGCGAGGACCGTCGCCATATCCGCGACGCCGACGTGCGCGCGCTGCGCCCGAAGCTGGCCACGCGCATGAATCTGGAATGCGCGATCACTTCCGAGATGCTCGACATTGCGTGCGAGATCAAGCCCCAAGATGTCTGCCTGGTGCCCGAGAAGCGCGAGGAAGTTACCACCGAAGGCGGACTCGACGTGGCGGGCCATTTCGAGCAGGTCAGCGCCGCATGCCGGCAACTGGCCGACGCGGGTATCCGTGTATCGCTGTTCATTGATGCTGACCCTGACCAGATTGCCGCCGCTGCCGCGTGCAAGGCGCCGGTGATCGAGATCCATACTGGCCGCTACGCCGATGCGCATACCGCGGACGAGCAGGCAGTCGAGTTCCGCCGTGTGGCGGCGGGCGTGGAAGCGGGGCAGAAGCATGGTCTGATCGTCAACGCCGGCCACGGCCTGCACTACACCAACGTGCAGCCGATTGCTGCGCTGCCGGGGATCAAGGAGCTCAACATTGGTCACGCGATCGTTGCCCACGCGGTGTTTGCCGGGTGGCAGAACGCCGTGCGCGAGATGAAGGCCATTATGGTGGCGGCGCGCCTCGGTACCCGTTACCCCGTTCCGGGTCAGCCCGCGTGATCTACGGCGTCGGCACCGACATCATCCAGATCGATCGCGTGCGCGGCGTGATGGAGCGCACGCGTGGTCGCTTCGTCGAGAAAATTCTCGGGCCGCGCGAGATGAAGATCTATCTTGCACGCACGGCGCGCTCGGAAAAACGCGGCCTGGCATTCCTGTGCACGCGTTTCGCGGCCAAGGAGGCATTCTCAAAGGCCATCGGCCTGGGGATGCGCTGGCCGATGACGTGGCGTGCGATGGAGCTGCTGAACCAGCCATCGGGCGAGCCCGCGCCGCATTGCACTGGTGAACTGGCGGAATGGGTGCGGGAACGCGGCCTGACCGTTCGTGTCAGTGTCAGTGATGAACATGAATATGCGGTCGCGTTCGCGATCGCCGAGCGGGGTGGCCAGCTGGCGGCCCCGCAATCCGAACCCGCTTCGAACTGAATTCGATATGAACAAGAAAGTCTCCGGCAAGCGGCCGGGCCCGGTAGTGCTCGACGTCGTGGGCAAGGAACTCACCGCCGACGATGCGCGTCGCATTGCCCACCCGCTGACGGGTGGCGTGATCCTGTTTGCGCGCAACTTCGAATCGCGCGCGCAACTGGTGGCGCTGACGCGGGCCATTCGTGAAGTCCGCGACGATGCGCTCATCTGCATCGACCATGAAGGTGGTCGCGTGCAGCGCGCCAAGACCGATGGCTTCACGCACCTGCCGGCGATGTCCCGGCTTGGGGCGCTGTGGGACCGTGACGTGCTGGCTGCCACCAAAGTGGCAATGGCTTGCGGCTACGTGCTGGCGGCCGAACTGCGTGCCTGCGACATCGATCTGAGCTTCACCCCGGTGCTCGACCTCGACTATGGCCGCAGTGGTGTCATTGGCGATCGTGCGTTCCATGCCGATCCTCGTGTAGTGACCATGCTGGCCAACCATCTGACGCACGGACTGCTGCTGGCCGGCATGGCCAATTGCGGCAAGCACTTCCCGGGGCATGGCTATGTCGAAGCCGATTCGCATGTGGCCATTCCGGTGGACGAGCGCGGTCTTGATGAAATCCTGTCCCAGGACGCCCGTCCCTATGACTGGATGGGCCAGGCGCTAGCGTCTGTGATGCCTGCCCACGTGATCTACCCGACCGTCGATCCGAACCCTGCGGGCTTCTCGCGCTACTGGCTGCAGGACATCCTGCGCACCCAGCTTGGATTTGAGGGCGTGATTTTCAGTGACGACCTCAGCATGGAGGGCGCGAGCGTGGCCGGTACCGTTACCCAGGCCGCACGTGCCGCGCTCGAGGCGGGTTGCGACATGGTGTTGATCTGCAACCATCCGGATCGCGCGGACCAGTTGTTGAATGAACTCGATGTGTCGATCGGCAAGGCCTCGCAGCGGCGCATCCGCAAGCTGTTCGGTCGCCGCAAGCCGCTGGACTGGAACAAGTTGCAGCAAGAAGGCGAATACCGCGCCGCGCTGCGCCTGCTGAAGGAACACGATCTGATCGCTTGAGCGACTCAGGCCGCCGGGTGGTGAATCGACGCCACCCGGACATGAACCAGCAGGAATGGATCCGTAGAAAGAAAAAGGGCAGCCGAAGCTGCCCTTTTTGCGTATGCCCTAAGAGATCTTAGTTGGCGCGGCTGCGGTATTCGCCGGTACGCGTGTCGATTTCGATCTTGTCACCGATGTTGCAGAACAGCGGCACTTGCAGTTCGAAGCCGGTGTTGATCTTGGCGCCCTTGAGCACCTTGCCCGACGAGGTGTCGCCCTTGACGGCCGGTTCCGTGTAGATGATCTCGCGAACCAGCGTCGTCGGCATTTCGACCGAGATGGCCTTGTCGTTGTAGAACACCACTTCCACCACCATGCCGTCTTCGAGGTAGTTCAGCGAGTCGCCCATGCTGTCCTTCTCGACTTCGTACTGGTTGTACTCGGTGTCCATGAACACGTACATCGGGTCGGCGAAGTACGAGTACGTGCACTCGCGGCGCTCCAGCACCACGACTTCGAACTTGTCGTCGGCCTTGAAGACGGATTCGCCCGGGGCTTCCGTCAGCAGGTTCTTGTACTTCATTTTGACGACAGCGGCGTTACGACCTGACTTGTTGTACTCGGCCTTCTGAACCACCATCGGGTCGGAACCAATCATGAACACGTTGCCGACGCGGAGTTCCTGTGCGATTTTCATCTGAACTGTTTTCCTGAAAAAAATGGTCCGGGATCGTTGTAGGTACCCGGAAATCGGTATGGCGAAGGGCGCAGCCGGCGTTTGCTGTTCTTGGGCCTTTAAACTTGGCTCGCCATAAAAATCAACCGGTTATTTTACCCGATTTTCGCAGAAGGCCACGAGATTCGCGGCCAGATCTCCCAAGTGCTGCAACTGCCGCTGCCAGCGGTCCATGCCAGCGGTGAGGGCGGGTAATTGTGCCTGCAACGCCGCCCAATCCGGTGCCTGGCCGTAGCCATTCCACGCGTGCGTGAAATTCGTCAGCGCGGTGGAAGCCTCGGGCACCACGCCGGAGCGTGAGAATCGGCCGAGCCAGGCGTCGAGCTTCTCGCGGTGCGCGTGGTCATCCTGGGGGTAGATGTGCCAGATCATTGGCTTGGCGGCCCAGTGCGCCCGCACGCATGAATCCTCGCCACGCACGAAGTTGATGTCGCAGGCCCACAGCAGTTCGTCGTAGTGTTCCTGGCGCACGAATGGGATGCATTGCAGGGTCAGATTGCCGCGCTCGTGCGATCCCCCCGGTTCTAGCGTCTCGCCGAGCCACCCACCCGCCTGCGTGGCGGCCAATCCTTGTGGCACAAGGCATTGGACCGGCGTAGCGCCGTCGCGCCATTGTTCGAGTAGCGCAGGTAAGGCCGGGTTCGTATAAGCGAACAGGCTCGTCCGTAGGGCGCCTGCGATCGGCTGCACGCCCAGTCGGTGCCAAAGCGTGGCTTGTGCGGCCGGGCTGTCCAGAAATGCCGCGCGTGATGCGCCGAGCATGGATTCGCGCAAGAGGCCCCCGGTGCCGTGTGCAAATCCCGGGAAGAAGAAGTACTTGGTCAGTGGCAGCCGAGAATGGGGCGAGGCCATCGCATGATGTTCGCTGACCCAGGCCTCGGCGCTCAGGTATTCAAGATTGATCCAGATTGGTTTGCGATCGGCCGCGGCCATGGCGGCCTGCAACGGCTCGGGGAGATGGCAGGCGAAGGCCTCGATTACCACGTCGTGTGGCGTGACGGGCTCGAACGGTGCCTCTGGCTTTGGATCCCAGGTGTGCACGTCCACACCGGCCAGCCGCTGGTGGGTGGCCGTCACGTCAATCTCGGGTGCCAGGCGGGAGAAGCTGGCCAGGTCATCGACCCACAGTCGCACCGCATGACCGTGTTCCTGCGCCAGTTGGCGCGCCAGACGCCAGCAGACGCCGATGTCGCCGAAGTTGTCGATGACGGTGCAAAAGATGTCCCAGGAACGGATTGGCATGACGATGACGGTGCCCGCCAGCGGAAAGCCCGGCGGGAGAATTGCTCTAAACTTGCGATTCTAGAGCGAGCGCCCCACGTTGGCGCGTTGCGTCACACACTTTCCGTCCCCGATGCCCGAGCAGGAACCCGTCCCTCCCACCGAGACAACGTCGCCCGAATCCGATACCCCGGAATCGTCCGACGCGCCGGCCTTCGACCCGCGCCCGATCCTGGCGCGTATGCCGGGGCTGCCTGGCGTCTATCGCTACTTCGATGCCGACGGCAACATCCTCTATGTCGGCAAAGCGCGCGACCTGAAGAAGCGGGTCTCGAGCTATTTCAACAAGACGCAGTTGTCGCCGCGCATTGCGATGATGGTGGCCAAGATCGCACGCATCGACACCACGGTGGTGCGGACCGAGGCGGAAGCGCTGCTGCTTGAGAACAACCTCATCAAGGCCCTGGCGCCGCGTTACAACATTCTGTTTCGCGACGACAAGTCCTATCCATTCCTCAAGCTGACTGGGCACAAGTTCCCGCGCATGGCGTACTACCGTGGCGCCACCGATCGCAAGCACCAGTATTTCGGGCCGTTCCCAAGCGCACACGCCGTGCGCGAGAGCATGCAGATCCTGCAAAAGGTCTTTCAGTTGCGAACCTGCGAGGACACGGTTTTCAACAATCGCACGCGGCCGTGCCTGCTGCATCAGATCCACCGCTGCACCGGGCCGTGCGTCGCCGCGATCAGCGAGGACGACTACGCGCGGGACGTGTCGAACGCGGCGCGCTTCCTGCAGGGCCGCGAGACCGAGGTGCTTGAGGGTCTGCAATCCAAGATGGAAGCCCATGCGGTGCAACTGGAGTTCGAGCAGGCTGCGGCGGTTCGGGACCAGATCGCCGCGCTGTCGACCGTGCTCAAGCGGCAGGCCGTGGAGGAAGTCGGTCAGGCGCGCGACATCGACATCCTGGCCGTGGCGGTGCAGGGTGGGCGTGCCTGCGTGAACCTGGCAATGGTGCGCGGTGGTCGTCATCTCGGCGACAAGGCGTATTTCCCGGCCCACGTCGATGAGGCGGCGATGATCGTGGAGGAGGGGGACGAGGTGGAAGGTAGCGCGCATGAAGGAGCGGCTGCCGATACGGATCCGTTGCCCATCGACCGCATCGCCGCGCGCGTGTTGTCCGCTTTCATGGTGCAGCACTATCTGGATCAGGTGCCACCGCCCATCGTGGTGGTGAGTCATCGGCCGGCCGATTCCGCGTTGGTCGAGGCCCTGTCGATGCAGGCGGGCCGGAAGATCACGCTGGTGCGCCAGCCGCAGGGTCAGCGCAAGACCTGGCTGGAGATGGCCGCGCAGGGTGCGGGTTTGGCCCTGGCACGCCGGCTGGCAGAGCAGGGCAGTCAGGAGGCGCGCACGCGTGCGCTGGCCGAAACCATCGGCCTCGACCTGGAGGACCTGGCGACATTGCGCATCGAGTGTTTCGATATCAGTCACACCGCCGGCGAGGCCACGCAGGCATCGTGCGTGGTGTTCCATCATCACGAGATGCAGAACAGCGAGTACCGACGCTACAACATCGCCGATATCACACCGGGCGATGACTACGCGGCGATGCGCCAGGTGTTGACGCGCCGGTACCAGAAGCTCGTCGAGCAACTGCAGGAGGCGGGTGGCGATCCGGCTGGCGATGGCGGCGATGGTGTGCCCCGCATGCCCCGCGTGGTGCTGATCGACGGTGGCAAGGGGCAGGTCGAGGTCGCGCGGCAGGTGTTCGAGGAACTCGGTCTCGATATCGGCCTGCTGGTTGGTGTGGCCAAGGGCGAGGGACGCAAGGTGGGTCTCGAGACGCTAGTGTTCGCCGACGGCCGGCCGTCGTTGGAACTGGGGCAGGGCAGCGCGGCGCTGATGCTGGTCGCGCAGATCCGGGACGAGGCGCACCGGTTCGCGATCACGGGTATGCGCGCGCGCCGGGCCAAGGCGCGCACCACTTCGCGGCTCGAGGAGATCGAAGGCGTGGGGGCGCGCCGCCGGCAGAAGCTGTTGACGCGCTTCGGTGGTTTGCGGGGTGTGATGGCGGCCAGCATCGACGAACTGGCCAGCGTTGAAGGCATTTCGCGCACCCTGGCCGAGGAGATCTACCGACAGTTGCACTGAGCCTCGCGCGCCCATGAATTGGGCGGTTTTCGGCCCGAAACTACGTGTCGGGTCCGAAATCGGCGACAATCGCGGCAATCGACATCGCAATCCGGCCTTGTCTGCCCGGGAACACACTGCCCTAGCACCGCCCATGCCACTTAACATTCCCATTCTGCTGACCTGGCTTCGCGTGGCCATGATCCCGCTGGTCGTCGGGGTTTATTACCTGCCCGAGGCCTGGCTGCCGATGCACACCAAGAACGTCACCGCGGCATCGTTCTTCGTCATCGCGGCAGTGACGGACTGGCTCGATGGCTTTCTGGCGCGGCGCTGGAATCAGACCTCGGCCTTCGGCGCCTTCCTCGATCCGGTGGCCGACAAGCTCATGGTGACAGCCGCATTGCTGTCGTTGCTGGCGCTGGGGCGGGTGGCCGACCTGATCGCGCTGGTCATCATCGGGCGTGAGATCACGATTTCGGCACTGCGCGAATGGATGGCCCAGATCGGCGCCTCGAAGAGCGTGGCGGTAAATTTCCTTGGTAAGCTCAAGACCACGGTGCAGATGATCGCGATCCCGTTGCTGCTGTTCAACGACGCGCTGTTCGGTGTGGACGCATCGCTGCTTGGCGGCTGGATGATCTACCTGGCAGCCGTGCTCACGTTGTGGTCGATGTTCTATTACATGAAGCTCGCCTGGCCGCAGATTCGCGAGCGCAGTGAGGTCATCAGTGGGGCTCGAACACAAAAGTGAGATTTGCTGCAAAAAGTTGTTGACGAGCCGGATCGTCCTTTGCAATAATCTCGTTCTCGCTGCTGACGACGAAAACGAAAGCAGCAAGATAAGCGGTACATAGCGCGAAATGGCAGCATAAAGCTGCGCGTTTAAAAGAAGTTGCGCGATAGTCTGCTTTTCGGTAAGATGCAGGGCCCTGCGGGAGTAGCTCAGTTGGTAGAGCGCAACCTTGCCAAGGTTGAGGTCGCGAGTTCGAGACTCGTCTCCCGCTCCAAATTATGATCTGCAGACTTCTACTGACGTCTGTAAGTCATTGAAAAAAGGGGCTTCGGCCCCTTTTTCCATTCCAGCGAGCGCCACGGAAATCCACCCACAGCTACCGTTTTTGAGTGACCAATTGAGGCACAAGAATACGGGTGGGACGGCTACCGGATAGTTGCTGGGGCTGAGCGGGAACCATGACGAGCATAGGGCCTAAGTCATTACTTAGGAGCCTCGAAATGGCACTCTCTGATCTGACCGTCCGGCAGGCAAGAACCACCGGAAAACGCTACACCCTCTCCGATAATGACTGCCTGGGCCTGATGGTCTCTGCTGCAGGCGGTAAGTCGTGGATGTTTCGCTACTACTGGCTGGGCAAGCAAAAACGTATGTCCCTGGGCGGATATCCTGCCCTCAGCTTGCGCGAGGCCCGCGCCGAGCGGGATAAGGCCCAAGCCCTGCTTGCCAGGGGGGTTGATCCGCAAATCGAGCGTGACCAGCGCCGGCACGCGGCCAAATTGGCGGGTGAATACACCTTTAGGAACGTTTTTGATGCCTGGGTCGAGCATCGCCGCAAGGAACTCAAGGAAGGCCGCCAGAGCACCCTGTCGCAGATTCTGCGCATCTTCAACAAGGACGTGCTGCCCGCCTTAGGGAAGATGTCGATCTACGACATTCGCCGCCCTCAGCTCCTGGGAGTTCTGGCGGCGATCGAGAAGCGCAAAGCGTTCACCACCGCCGAGAAGGTTCGCACCTGGTTCAACCAGATGTTCCGCTATGCCTTGGTCGTTGCCGAGGGCTTGGAGGTCAACCCTGCTGCTGACCTGGATGTGGTGGCCGAACCCAAGCCCCCGGTGACCCACAATCCCTATCTGCACCTGCCCGAGATGCCCGAGTTCCTTCAGAAGCTTCGGCTCTACACCCCCCGCGGCTGGCAGACCCAGCTTGGTGTGCGGCTGCTGTTGTTAACTGGGGTGCGGACGGGCGAATTGCGGCTGGCCGAGCCTGAGCAGTTCGACCTCGACCGCGGCTTGTGGATCATCCCGCCACAATTCGTCAAGCAGCTCCAGGACGAAATGCGCAAGGCCGGTAAGCGGCCGCAGGACGTGCCGCCCTACATCGTGCCCCTCTCTCTGCAGGCCATCGAGATCGTGCGCTATCTTCTGAGCGCGATGCGGCCGGCGCAGAAGTACTTGTTGGCTCATACCAGCGAACTCAAGAAGCGCATCAGCGAAAATACGCTGAACAAGGCCTTGCAGCTCATGGGTTACGAGGGGCGCCTGACCGGGCACGGCATCCGCGGCACCATCTCGACGGCGCTCAACGAAATCGGCTATCCGAAAATTTGGGTGGATGCACAGCTATCGCACTCCGACCCCAACAAGGTCAGCTCGGCCTACAACCACGCCAAATACGTGGAGCCGAGGCGCCGGATGATGCAGGACTGGGCCGATCGCCTCGACCTGCTCGAACAGGGCGAGGTAGAAGCTGCGAGCGCACACCTGACCATCCGCATCGATGGGGTGCCTGCGATGGCAGAAGTGGAAGAGGCGGTGGGTGCGGCCCCCATCGTGGCCGAGCCCCCTGTGCCCGGCGTGCAGTCCCTTGTCGCAACGCCCATTGTCGTCACTTCGAGCAGCGGCGGAATCACGTTCCGGAGACTGTCGCATCTGCCGCCGCCTCCGGTGCATGTCCCAGAGCCGGAAGTGTCCGCGATCCAGCGCGAGCGCGAGGAAATGCTGGCTATCTATGAGTCGCCGAACAGCCTGCCGGTCCCGTTGTTCGGCAAGCTGGCCGGGAAGTCCAAGGACCAGATCAACCGCGAACTGAAAGCCGGAAAGTTGCTGGCTATCAGCCTTGGCAATCGGGGACAGCGTGTTCCGGACTGGCAACTGGTGCCGCTCAAACACAGGCTGGCCCAGGTGCTCATGAACCAGTGCCCGCACGCGGATTCTTGGGGACTTTACCGCATGCTGACCCAGCCGCACCCTGACCTGGGCGATCGCGCCGCCATCGATGCGGTCACGCCGACCAACGTGCCGGCGATCGTACGGGTCATCATGGGCGACTACCAGCATCACGAGGATGTGCCCAAGGCCGTCGCCCCGCAGCCCGTCCCGGAAGATGTGCGGCAGAGCGTTCGTAGGCTAGTGGACAGCGCTGTGGTGATCGAGGGAACCTAATCCACGGGTCAGCCTATGGCCGGGATGACGCTTCCGGCCGTAGGCCCATCACCTTGCACCTTCCCCAGCAATCTGTAGCGCTCTACGCTCGAACCGCTTGGCAGCAGAATCGGCTTGCGCGTGGGGCCGTTGGAGGTACGTCACGATATTGTAGGGGCCATCGGCGAGCGGTCGCATGCCGATCCCCCATTGATGGGCACGCTCGATGCGCGATTGCGCGCATACGCCGATGCCGTAGCCGGATGAGACCCACAGCGCCATCATCTCGAATGAAGTTGCAGACAGGATGTTCTCTTGGTCCACTGGCATGAGGGAGGCCAACCTCTCGTCCAGCAAGGGGCAAGCCTCCACCCGCCAGCGATAGATTGGATAATCCTGAAGATCTGAGATGGTGAGCTTCGCCTGGTTAACTAAGCGGGACCGCGGTGGTATCGCAACGGCCATGCTTTCGCACCATAGCCTCCGGCTACTCGTCAGGTGATCCCCCGCACCGCTAAGAGATAGTCCCGCGTCGTAGCGGCCCTCCTGCAGGCCCGTCATCAACTCTTGATCCGAAACTTCACGCACGGCCATCGCGACGCCCGGCTCCTGCGCTCGCTGCAGTGCAAGCAGCGCCGACAGCCGTGAAGACGGTACACCTGGCGCTATGGCGAGTGTGAAATTCGGGGGCGGACTGATGACGTCATGCATGGATACCCCCAAAGAGGCGGCGGGAGGGGATCGAAAAGATCTACCGACATCATACTAAAGAGATATCTTTAACGTGGTTAAAGATCAGTGATTCCATGACGCTTCTGCGAATGCAGAAGCGCACTATTCGGCCTGGACGGCCCGCCGGAGTAACCACCTATGAGTCCGCACCGGCGTTGGCGTTCGGGCAAGCGGTGCGAGCCGCTCGCCTGGATCAGGGGATTGCTCAGGATGAGTTCGCGGGCTTGGCGGGGATCGCGCGTTCGCACATGGGCAAGATTGAGCGCGGCGAGCACATGCCGACACTCGCTCTCATTCTAAAAATTTCCCTGGCTCTCAAGATCAGCTCGGCCGAACTGATGACGGCCACGGAGCGCAACCTCTACCTTCAGGGCGATGCGTGACGCCGGGTGTGGCGCAGGCGCCGTAGCTAATCGCTCTTTGGCGAACGCAAACGCTCGATGAAGCGCTCTACGGGAACGGATAGTCCGCTACCGCCTTCGGGCCGAAGCAGGTAGGTGATGATGACGGCCGAATCGAGCGCCAACGGCCGGATCACCACGTCGGGACGTTGGCATACCGCGATTCGGGTCGCCGTTGCGAAGCCGATGCCGTAACCAGCTCCGACCAACGTGAGCATCATGTCCAGCGACGAGACATGCTCAACGATGGTGGACTCGCGCTCCAGGGGATGTAGCAGCCGGGTCAATTCGCGGCAGTAGCCCTCGCAAAGCTGCGGATCGCACATCACCAGCGGGTAACTCACGAGTTCACGTAGCGACACTTCCTTGTGGGCCAGCAACGGGTGCCGGATCGGCAAGGTCACCACCAGCGGGTCCTGCCAGATGGGCTCCGTCACCAGTCCGTCGCCGACGTCCGCAGTGTGTGCGAAACCGATCGCGAAGTCGCCGGATCGCAGCCCCCGCAACTGTTCCGCCAGGGTGACCTCGGAGAGCCGTATTTCGATCTCCGGCTCCTCCTGGCGGCACAGGGCAAGAAGTGCAGACAGCCGCGGGTCGATGGCGCCATCGGAGATGGCGATGCGCACGCTGCCTCTTAGGCCTGCGGCGATCGCCCTGACGTTTTCTCGTGCCTGCTCCAGGTTGGTGAACAGCCGGCGAATGTCCTGAAGGAAGGTGGTACCCGCTGGCGTCAACCGCGTTCCCCGCCGATCGCGGTCAAAGAGCAGCACCCCCAGTTCGTCTTCCAATTCCTTGATCGTGCGGGACAGCGGCGGCTGCTCGATGTGCAAGCGCTCCGCAGCACGGGTGAAATGCAGCTCTTCGGCGAGAGCCACGAAGCAGCGCAAATGACGAAGTTCCATGGGCACGTCCTTCAGCAATCCTGGTCATTGGGTTGGCCACGGCGCATTGCTGCCGAAGTGCGCTTAGAGGGGGCGAGGTAGTGCTGGGTCCCTCTTCAGGGCGAGGAAAAAGGCCATCGGTGTATCTGAATAAGAATACATATGTTCATGTATTAACTCAAGTCAAGAGTGGTAGCAACTGTTTCGGAACGTGACGCCGAACCCAACCCGCTCAATGCTTGAGCGGCTAAGGCCGTACTGACGCCAAAGTAGCGCGAGCCCACAGAGGGGCTCGCGAGATGTAGGACCGAAGGCGCTCTGCCTTCATGGAAAAGCCCAAATCAGGCCGGGTTGATTTCCAACGAGCCACGGTTGATCTGGTCGCGTTCCATCGACTCGAACAAGGCGCCGAAGTTTCCTTCGCCGAAGCCCTCGCGGTAGTTGCCCTTGCGCTCGATGAACTCGAAGAACACCGGGCCAAGCAGCGGCTCGGAGAATATCTGCAGCAGCAGGCGGGGCTGGCCGCCTTCGGTCGTGCCGTCGAGCAGAATGCCGCGCGCCTGCAACTCGGGCACGGGCTGGCCATGGCCGGGCAGGCGCTTTTCCAAGTTTGCGTAATAGATGTCGTTGGGGGCGGTCAGCAGCGGGATACCGGCCATCTGCACGCGGTCGAGCGCATCGAGTAGGTTGTCGCACAGCAGGGCGATGTGCTGGATGCCCTCGCCGCTGAACTGCATCAAGAATTCCTCAATCTGGCCGCCGCCCTGGCGTGCTTCCTCGTTCAGCGGGATGCGGATCAGGCCGTCCGGCGCGCTCATCGCCTTGGAAGCCAGGCCGGTGTACTCGCCGTTGATGTCGAAGTAGCGGATCTCCTGGAAGTTGAAGAACTTCGTGTAGAAGTCGGCCCAGTACGTCATGCGGCCGCGATAGACGTTGTGTGTGAGGTGATCGACGATCGAGAAGCCGTGGCCTTTGGGACGGCGATCCACACCGGGTAGGAATTCGAAGTCGATGTCGTAGATGGACTTGCCGTCCTCGAAGCGATCGATCAGGTACAGCGGCGCGCCGCCGATGCCCTTGATCGCCGGTAGGCGCAACTCCATCGGGCCAGTGGGAATGTCCATCGGCTGCGCGCCCAGCTCCAGCGCGCGGTGGTAGGCCTTGTGCGAATCCTTGACGCGGAACGCCAGCCCGCAGGGGCTGGGGCCGTGCTCGCCCGCGAAATACGCCGCCTGGCTTTTAGGCTCGCGGTTGACGATGAAGTTGATGTCGCCCTGGCGGTAGAGCGATACGTCCTTGGAGCGATGCCGGGCCACCTCGGTGAAGCCGAGCTTCTCGAACAGCGGCTCCAGCACGCCGGGCGTCGGCGAGGCGAACTCGACGAATTCAAAGCCGCACAGGCCCATCGGGTTGTCAAAAAGGTCGGTCATCAGGGGTGTCTCTCTTGGGTTTGGGGTGGAAATCTGGACACCCTAGATGGTAAGAAAAAGCCCGCACATCATTTCTGCAAAATCAATTGCAAATAGACTTCTTGATGCCTGATTCCTGCGTGGTGAAAGAAATGAGCACAGAAATAGTCCTTGATGGTACGGATAGACGCCTTATTGATGCATTGCAACGCAATGGAAGGTCCACCTTCGACGAACTGGCCGAACACGCAAGCCTGTCGTCCTCGGCCACGCTGAGGCGGGTGCGCCGCCTCGAAGAGGCTGGCGTCATCGCCGGCTATGTGGCCCTGGTGCACCCCGAACGCATCGGCCTCACCCTCACGGCCTACCTGAACGTGCGCCTCGAAAAGCACTCTGATTCGCACAAGCGCAACCCCATGGACGTGTTCCGCGCGTCGGTTCAGAACTGGCCCGAGGTGGTGGAGTGCCACGCGCTGACCGGCGACATGGACTACCTGTTGCGGGTGGTCGTCAGAGATATGGCCCACTACTCCCGCTTCGTGCTCGATACGCTGCTCAAGCACCCCAGCGTGCAAGACTGCAAGACCAGCTTCGTGCTGGACCGCGTGAAGAGCACCACGGCCTTGCCCCTATGAACATTCGGCAGGTTGGTGTGGCGGGGATGCAAATAGCGCTTGACCTTCCAACCGTGGCAAGGATCAAACTTTAAGCATCCCAACCCGAAAGGAGTTTTCCATGCAATTCCATCTCGAAGACATGACCTGCGGCGGCTGCGCCCGCACTGTGACGAAAACGATCCAAACGATCGACCCCAACGCCAAGATCGTTACGGACCCGCCGACCCGCCGTGTCGAGGTCCAGACCTCGGCCTCGCAAGAGCAGATCGCCGCGGCCCTGAGCGAAGCTGGCTTCCCGCCGCGCGCGCAGTAACACCGCGTCGTGGCCGGCATGCACACAGGACGGCCGATGCGAGCACGTGCGCTGCGCCATATCTGGCGCGGCGCTCAGTGCATCCCAAGGTAGGCGACCTTGGCCCACATCCACAGGGCCATCGCCACCATCATCAGGTTCTCGGTCAGGGACACGAAGTCCAGCGGCACGTTGCTGTCCCCGCCCACGCAGGCGCACTTGAGTTCCCGGCGATCGACATAGACCGCCTTGAAAACCGACACGGCCCCGACGGTCCCGATGAACAGCGCCAACGGAATCGACACCCACATCCCCACGCCCGCGACCATCAGGACGCCTGCGATGGCCTCCGCGAACGGGTAGAAATAGGCATACCGAACCCAGCGCTTGGCCAGCAGGTCGTAGTTGAGGAACATCGTCGCGAAGCCGTCCACGTCCTTGAGCTTCTGCAGCGCCAGGAGACACATGGCAAAGGCCACGAGCCACTCTGCCGCCTGAATGCTCCAGAGCTGGCCGAAGGCCGCCCAGCTCGCCGCCAGCGCCATCGCGGCCGCCATGGCGAACAGCGCGATCACAGGGGTGTAGGTCACGGCGTTCTTGTCCTTCACGGACATGCCGAAGAATTTGCGTAGGTCGTCGTAGCCGCCCACGCGCCGCCCGTTTATGAAGACCTGGGGCGTGGTCTCGACGCCATGCTCCTTCTTGAACGCATCCGTCTGCTCGCGGCTCGCCAAGTGTTTGTCCTCGACCTCGTAGCCCTTGCGTTTGAGCAGATCGAGCGACTTCAGCCCGTAGGGGCAGGTATGGCCGGGCATGACCATTCGGTAGAGCGTGGCTAGCTTGGGCGCAGACATGCAGGACTTCTCCTGTGTGACTTTCCATGGGCCGGCCGTCACGGATTTAAGGACGTTGATGACCTTTCCAGCCTAACCGACGACCGTGCAAAGGGAGTGTAGACACCTGGCTCGCGGGTTGGTCTGGCCCACGGGTTGGTTATCTGGCTGCAATGCCGTCAGTCCTCCATCTGCCAGAGCAACCCTGCCGCAGGCCGGTGCGCCTGAGGCAGCACGCAGGCTCCTAGTGGTTCTCCTTGGCATGGTTGATCGTGTACTTGGGGATCTCGACGGTCAGGTCTTCGGTCGCAACGATGGCCTGGCAGCTCAGCCGCGACTGCGCCTCCAGTCCCCAGGCCCGGTCGAGCAGATCATCCTCGCACTCCTCGACTTCGTTTAGAGAATTAAACCCCTTGCGCACGATGCAGTGACAGGTCGTGCAGGCACAGCTCATGTCGCAGGCATGCTCGATCTCGATGCCGTTGTCCAGCAGGGCCTCGCAGATCGAAGTGCCTGCTGGCACGTTCAGTTCGGCTCCCTCGGGAGCCAGTTCAGGATGGGGCAAGACTGTGATTTTGGGCATATCTCTCCTGGCTGCTCAGTGCGCACGCGGCTTTTTTCCTGCTGCGTTGGCTCGCGCGCGGCGCGGCACTGCGCCAGTGCGCGCTTCGGGCTTGTTGTCACTGGTATCGGGCTGCTCCAGCGTGTGCAGGATCGGGCAGTCGGGCCGTTCGTCGCCGGCGCAACACCGGATCAGCGCCTTGAGCGTCGCGGCCATCTCCAGCATGCTCTCGATGCGCCGGTCCAACTCGTCGATGTGTTGCTGGGCCAGACGCTTTACATCAGCACTCTGGCGCGACTTGTCATTCCACAGTCCCAGCAAGTCCGTGATCTCGGCTACCGAGAAGCCGAGGTCGCGCGAACGCCGGATGAAATGCAACCGGTGAACGTCGTCCTGGGTATAGGCGCGGTAGCCCGAATCGGTGCGGTCAGCCGGAGGGATCAGACCGATTTGCTCGTAGTAGCGGATCATTTTGGCCGAGACCTTCGAGGCCTTGGATGCTTCACCGATGTTCATGGTGTTCCTCCTTTCTCAATGAGCGGTATCCGCCGCCAGCGGCGGCTGGAAGCGGCGCAGGCGCAGCGCGTTTCCGAGCACGAACACGCTGGACAGCGCCATCGCGCCAGCCGCGAAGATCGGCGACAACAGCACACCGTATGCGGGGTACAGGACGCCAGCGGCCACCGGGATCAGGGCCGTGTTGTAGCCAAACGCCCAGAACAGGTTCTGGCGGATGTTGCCGATGGTCGCCTTGGACAGCGCGATGGCGTTGGGCACGCCCTGCAGGTTGCCCGACATCAGCACTACGTCGGCCGACTCCACCGCCACGTCGGTGCCGGTGCCGATGGCCAGGCCCACGTCGGCCTCGGCCAGCGCCGGGGCGTCGTTGATGCCGTCGCCCACGTAGGCGATCTGGCCGTGGCTGGCTTTCAGCCGGCGCACGGCTTCGACCTTGCCCTCGGGCAGCACTTCGGCCACCACCTCGTCGATGCCCAGTTGCTTGGCGATGGCCTGCGCGGTACGCGCGTTGTCGCCGGTGATCATCGCCACCTTCAGGCCGAGCTGGTGCAGCGCGGCAATGGCCGCGGGCGTGCTGGACTTGATCGGATCGGCCACCGCGATGATGGCGGCCAGCCGGCCGTCGATCGAGGCGTACAGCGGCGACTTGCCCTCGTTGCCTAGGCGCTCGGCCGTGCGAGCGAAGCCGCCCACGTCCAACCCCAGCTCACGCATGAAGCGATCGGCACCGACCTCGACACGCGCGCCGTCCACGGTGGCGCGCACGCCCATGCCCGTGACCGAATCGAAGTCTGTCATCGTCGGCAGCGCGATGCCACCTTCCACGGCCGACTCGACGATGGCGCGTGCGATCGGATGCTCCGAGCGCGATTCCACGGCGGCGACCTTCGCCAGCACCTGGTTGCGGTCAAAGCCGTCGGCAATCTCCAGGTCGGTCAGGACCGGGCGGCCCTCGGTCAGCGTGCCGGTCTTGTCCACGGCCACCACCTTGGCGTCCTTGAGCAGTTGCAGGGCTTCACCCTTGCGGAACAGCACGCCCATCTCAGCGCCCCGGCCCGTGCCGACCATGATGGAGGTCGGCGTCGCCAGACCCATGGCGCACGGGCAGGCAATGATCAGCACCGCCACGGCATTGACCAGCGCGAAGGACAGCGCGGGCGACGGGCCGAACACCAGCCAGACCAGGAAGGTCAGCACGGCGGCCAGCATGACGGCGGGCACGAACCACAGCGTCACCTTGTCCACCACGGCCTGGATCGGCAGCTTGGAACCTTGCGCCTGCTCGACCATGCGGATGATCTGCGCCAGCATGGTCTGACCGCCCACGGCGGTGGCACGCAGCGTCAGCGCACCCTTCTGGTTGACGGTGCCGCCGACCACGGTGCTGCCTTCCGCCTTTTCGACGGGAATCGGCTCGCCGGTGATCATCGACTCGTCCACGAAGCTGCGGCCCTCGGTCACTTCACCATCGACCGGCACGCGCTCGCCGGGGCGCACTTCCACGATGTCGCCCTGCGCCACGTCGTTGATCGGGATGTCCACGATGCGGCCGTCGCGCAGCACGTGCGCCTCCTTGGCCTGTAGGCCGACCAGGCGCTTGATGGCCTCGGAGGTGCGGCCCTTGGCCCGTGCCTCAAGAAAGCGGCCCAGCAGGATCAGCGCCACGATGACGGCGGCCGCCTCGTAGTACACGTTCACCGTGCCGGCCGGCAGCAGACTGGGCGCGAACGTGGCGACCATCGAATAGCCGAAGGCCGCGGCCGTGCCGACCGCGACCAGCGAGTTCATGTCGGGACCCAGGCGGAACAGCGCCGGGAAGCCCTTCTCGTAGAAGCGCCAGCCCGGAATGGCGAGCACCAGCAGGGTCAGCACGAACTGCAGATACCAGCTCTGCTGGATGCCGATGGTGGAAGCCACCCACTCGTGCATGCCGGGAATCATGTGCGAGCCCATTTCGAGCACGAACACAGGCAGCGCCAGCACGGCGGCCAGGGTCAGGTCGCGCTTGAGTTCGGCGCGCTCGGCGTCCTTTTTCGGGTATTCGGAATAGCCGGTTGATGAAGGGAACTTCTAACCGGCTTCCGAAGGCGGTGTAGTGATGTTGATGGGAGGCTCCAAGAAGCGCTCCAAG